>JBEIFD010000342.1:0-4771 GCA_040382535.1 Merismopediaceae cyanobacterium | reverse complement strand
TATCCTGAAATTGATTCTGAATTTGAAGAAAATGATAAACAAGAACATCGAATAAATGAAGAAAGTCAAAAAAAGATAGAAAAAACTTCAGCAACATCTCGTGTTAACTTTTATGAAAAATGCCTTCAAAAAATAGAATTAAGTCTTAATATAAATTTAGTAAAAAAAAGTCGAATAGGTTATCAAACCCCTGATCAACGGAAAGGATTCGTTTTTTGCATTTCTAAAGTATATTTAGAAAAATTAGGCACGAAATACTGGTTTGCATTTCATCCTAAACAAGAAAATTTTTTAAATTATTTTAAAGAATCTTATGTTGTTTATAGCTGTGGTAGTGAAGACAATAGTTTTTTAGTACCTTTGAAAATTATTAAGAATGAGAAAGACAATATTTCAACAACAGAAAAAGAAGGTAAAATTTATTGGCATATTCATATTCACGAAAGAAACAATAATTTTTACTTACGAATTCCTAAAACAAATCAAACAGTTGATCTTGAAAAATATCGGATCTGATAATTAATGTGATTCATTGATTAAATCTTAACGCGATCGCGTTTTTTCTCTTTTCGGGAAGAGGCGATCGTTTAAAATTCTTTGGAACCTGCAAAATGGGGATTGATGAGAAAGCATTAGGGAGCATCATCCCATTCAGGCGTTAGCGTCCGAAAATTAAAGTTTTTCACATTAGGATGGCAAGTAACACAGGATTTTGATGTCATATCAGGCGGCATCGTCACCCTGGGGTGTAGTGCTTTAAAATAACGAGATTTTTCGACATAAAGGGGAAGCGGAGAATCGGGCGGCAAAGGACGGGCAAAATTACTTAAATAATCCCAAATCAATAATTGGGTCAGCCGATTGTAATTAGGAATGACAACCCCAAAATGGTTATCGGGTTTGCGTAAAATTTCTCGCCAACTTTCCGTCGGTAAAACCTCTGGAGGAACAGCAATGTGGCAACTCGCGCAGGTTTCCATATAGGCTTGAAATCCAGGTTCATAGCGAGTCGGGACGGGATCAACGGACATCGGCTGATTAGGCGCGATCGCGGGCGGATTATAGATAAATTTCGTTTTTGAGGGAGAAGTTGAGGAAGAACTGGGGCTGGGAGAAGGTTTAGGGGAAGAACTAGCAGAAGGTTTGGGTGAGGGTTGAGTTTTTTTTGATGCGCCCGATGGACTCGGTTTAGGGGTAGGGGATTTTTTAGGACTCGGTTTGGACTGGGGCTTCGGTGTGGTCGATTTTGGGGGCGTTGCTTGAGCAGAAATTAGTGATGTTGAAGGAGAGTTGCCAGACTTTTCTAAAGCCGATGCCATTCCCCACCCTAATCCAATTGTCCAAAAACAAACAACTGAAAAAAGAATCAGGGTCAGTAGCGATCGCGTCAATTGCTGCAATTTCAACATCAGTAATTTTTTAAAGCGTTTAAAGCTCAGTATTTTCAATAGGAACAGTCCGCAACAGTCTTTCCACAATGGTTTTAGCTTGCTTCCCACTAGCTGAAATCAGACGATGGGCCAACACATGGGGAGCCACAGCCTTAATATCATCAGGAATCACATAATCCCGCTCCTCTAAAAAGGCTAAAGCCTGAGATGCTTTCTGTAAAGCCACAGCCCCTCTAGGACTCGCACCGAGAATAATTTCATCATCAGTTCGGGACGCTCGTACCAGATTAAGAATATACTGCTGCAACTCAGTAGTAATCTTAACTTGACTCACTAGGCTTTGGAGATCTTTCACCGTCTCTAGGGAAATACAGGGTTTGAGATCATCCATTACCATCGGTTTTTGATGACGCTGGAGCATTTGCAGTTCTTCGGCTTCCGTCGGATAACCTAGGCTCAAGGAAACCGCAAACCGATCCATCTGAGCTTCGGGTAAGGGAAACGTCCCTTGATATTCCACAGGATTTTGGGTCGCAATCACAAAAAAAGGATAGGGAACAAAGCGCGTTTCCCCATCCACCGTGATTTGTTTTTCTTCCATCACTTCCAATAAAGCCGATTGGGTTCGAGGGGTTGCTCGATTAATTTCATCAGCCAATAGCACATTTGCAAAGGCAGGGCCAGGCATAAATTCAAATTCGCGGGTACTAGGATTCCAAATATTGGTTCCTGTAATATCGTTGGGTAATAGGTCAGGGGTACATTGCACCCGTTGAAAACGTCCATTAATCGATCGCGCTAGGGATTTGGCCAACAAAGTTTTTCCGACCCCAGGGACATCTTCCAAAAGAGCATGACCACCACTCAGGAGCGCGACAAGTACCAGACGGATCGCTTCGGATTTGCCGACAATGGTACGACTTAGGTTATCGGTCAGAACAGTAATTTGATCGCGCATAGTCGTTAAGAATAAAATTGAAATTTCTGGCGAGAATATCCCGTTTAATTTAACAGGTATTACAGCTATCTTTCCCGATTTTCGAGGTGAAATTTACATTCATTCTGAAAGAATCTCTTGGGCCTGTTGACAATCTTGGCTGATCTGGGATTTAAGCTCATCCAGGGAAGAAAATTTTTGTTCGGGACGGAGAAAGTCCCATAGTTGAACCGTCAGAGTCTGTTGGTATAAATCTTCTGACCAGTTGAATAAATTGACTTCCGCAATCACCTGATTTTGACCCAAAGTAGGACGATGGCCGATATTCATCACTCCGCCTAAACTGCTGTGAGCAGAATTTTGAATCGAAACTCGCACCGCATATACACCCAGACGGGGGAGTAATTTATAGTCGGGGAGTTGCAGATTGGCTGTAGGGAAGCCCAGGGTTCTGCCTAGTTTTTGACCATCAATCACCATTCCTTTCAAACTATAGGGTCGTCCCAACATCTGATTAGCTTGTTTTATCCTGCCTTCTGCTAGGGCTGTGCGGATGAGGGAACTACTAATGCGCTGTTCTTTTTCTGTTTTTAAGGGAGTGATCAAGACTTCTACCTTAAATTGAGCGGCGATCGCTGCTAAATCCTGGGCGGTTCCCTGACGTTGATAACCAAAGCGAAAGTCTTGACCAACGGTTATTTTCCTAGCGTTTAAATCTTGGACTAAAATTTTTGCTACAAATTCTTGGGGACTCAACTGAGCTAGGTCTTGATCAAAGGGCAGTAAGACCAATTGCTCGATCCCTAATTTTTCTAATTGTTCGACCTTTTCTTCGAGGGTCGTTAACAATAATTGAGCTTGACCACTGAAAAATTCGCGGGGATGGGGATTAAAGCTAACCACTGTCGGATATAACTGATTTTCTTCCTTATTCGTCCCAGAAACCCCAATAATTTGACTTAAAACTTTTGCATGACCCAAGTGAACGCCATCAAAGTTGCCGAGGGCGATCGCGTTAGGACTTAAAATTTCCGTGATTGATGATGGTATCCACACGCTTTACATTTTGACACAATTTGACAGAAGTTCAACCTGCTTTAAAGAAACGATTAACGACGGACGACTGCGCTAACAATAGTGGTAATGGTTGCAGTGGCCAACAGTCCAAAGGCTAGATTAACAACCCATTGGGACGCTTGCTGATAGGCAGAAAAGCGAATTCCTTGTTCCTTGGTCTCCTGTCTTAGATCTCGGATGGCATCAGCATTTTCTTTCACGGTTTCAGCCAGTTTGTCTAGCATTTCATCTGTCCAGCGTTCAGTTGTCATGACGATTTACTCCTGTTTTTGTCAAACTTTAAAAATTTAAAAAATAGAATAATGGCGGTAATTTAGAAAACCTGAGTTGGTTGAGTTGAAGCACAAAACCCAACAGCTTTGTCTTGATTTTCCAAATACAGTAAGGACATAGCATATTATGCCCCTACCAATATTCTGATTTGCAATAGACAAAATTAACCTAAACTTCAACGCCGAGGGGTATCGGACAAGAAACATTGGTTCCGCCTAAACCACAATAACCATTCGGATTTTTGGCTAAATATTGTTGATGATAATCCTCGGCATAATAAAATTCGGGAGCCTCTAAAATTTCCGTTGTAATAGTCGAATATCCCGATTTATTAAGAGCTTTTTGGTAAAGATCGCGGGAATCTTCGGCTAATTTCTTTTGTTCGACTGAATAGGTATAAATCCCCGAACGATATTGGGTTCCTGTATCGTTGCCCTGCCGCATTCCCTGGGTGGGATTATGGCTTTCCCAAAAGACTTTTAGTAATTCGGCATAACTAATCGCTTTGGGATCAAAAACCACAAACACCACTTCATTATGTCCCGTCATCCCCGAACAAACTTCGTGATAGGTGGGATTGGGAGTATAACCTGCGGCATAACCGACTGCGGTGGTATAGACCCCTGATAATTGCCAAAATTTTCGTTCTGCGCCCCAAAAACATCCTAAGCCAAATATTGCAGTTTGATAGCCATCGGGAAAAGGCGGTTTGAGGGGATTTTTATTCACAAAATGGGAAGCAGGGACTTTCATCTCGGTTGTCCGTCCGGGAAGAGCTTCGTTGGGGCTGGGTAACGCGGCTTTTTTGCCAAATCCAAAGAGTGCCATAGGGGTTCAAAATTTGAAGAAAGTTCCCTTTTACTATAACGAATCTTAAAACTCTATCTGAAATCTAGTACTAAGTTTAGGTGGTTTCTCATAATAGATATCTCCAGAAATCAAGAGTGCATCGATTGAAACCTCTGATAGGGGTAATTCATGAATGGCACTTACTCAATCCTTAAAGATCTCTAATCAATATACCGTTTCTAACCTAGAAGTCTGGATTTCCGAGCAATTGGGTGTTTCCTTACATCATCATCAACAAGACCAT
>JBEIFD010000341.1:0-4778 GCA_040382535.1 Merismopediaceae cyanobacterium | reverse complement strand
CCCTTGATAAGGGGGGAAGCCAACGGCGGGGGGATCAGTTAATGCAATATTTTTGGTTTATTTAGGCTTATGGGCAGAGCGATAAAAGGGTTTTTTAACCACCTTGGCAGGATAGGTTTTACCGCGAATTTCTACTTCTAAAGTTTGACCAATTTTACTGAAAGGAGTCGCGACATAGGCCAACGCGATCGCGGATTCGAGGGTGGGGGATTGGGTTCCACTCGTCACCTCACCGATGATTTCGCCTTCTAACATGACAGGATAACCATGCCGCGCAATATGCCGACCGCCCATTTCTAAGCCGACTAAACGCCGTTTTACCCCATTAAGCTTTTGTTCTGCCAAAATATCGCGCCCAATAAACTCTCCTTCGCTATCTAGATGCACTAACCAGCCCAATCCTGCCTCTAGGGGCGTTGTCGTATCATCAATATCTTGACCGTAGAGGCACATGGCCGCTTCCAATCGCAGGGTATCCCTCGCACCTAGTCCACAGGGAATGACCCCAGCCCCGAAGAGCGATCGCCATAGGGTCTCAGCAACATCAGGATCTACCATAATTTCAAAACCGTCTTCCCCCGTATAGCCTGTGCGAGCAATAAAGGCAGTCTCATCGAAAATAGTCGTTTCTAAATGACCAAAAGCAGGTAAATCTGCCAAATTTTCCGTAACGAGGGGTTGGAGCGTGGTCAATGCTTTTGGCCCTTGGATCGCAATTAGGGCCTTATCTGCGGATAAATCTTCAAAATTCAGTTTATTGGTATCTAGATGGGATAAAAACCAAGCTTTATCTTTTTCCATCGTCCCTGCATTGACAATAATGGTGGCAAGCTGTTCTCCCGATGCCGTTTCTCCCTGATAGTAAATAATGATGTCGTCAATAATGCCTGCGTTTTCATTGAGCAAAACCGTATATTGAGCCAATCCCACCTGTAAACGACTCAAATCCGAGGGAACCAATTTCTGTAACTCGGCGAGCAAATCCTTACCCTGCATCACAAATTTACCCATGTGGGAAATATCAAACATCCCGACACCATTACGGATCGCGTTGTGTTCTTGTTTTAAACCTGTAAATTGAACGGGCATTTCCCAGCCAGAAAATTCGGTCATTTTGGCTTTTTGTTCAACAATTAGGTCAAAAAGCGGGGTACGAGCCAGGGAGTTAGGGGAAGAGTCCGAATGTGCCACAGGATTTTAGGGGTTAGATTAGGGAATGCAAATAAACTGTTTCCTATCCTACCTCAAGTTGTGAATCAGGGGGGCGGCTGAGGCTCTAAATTAGCTCCGTCAAGTTTGGTTTTTTTTGAATTTTTCTCAGTTATGGGAAATTTAATGGCTCCTGCATTACAATCCCGTAACCACAGATTGATTGCCTGGGCGATCGCGCTCAAGCCCAGGGTGGTACCTCTAGTTGATGAAAGATGTTAAAATCAGGTTTCTATAGAATCCATTTGGTATCTTTGCCAAAACCTTTACTCAGTATGGATTAAAGAGAATTTACCAAAATGCCTGTAATTCTAATCAGTCAAGCGTTACAAAAGAGATAACAAATAGATTCTATATACCATAACAAAAGTTCTTTGGTAAAACCGCTATAAATAAAACTTGAGAAACCGTAAGAAATATTTCTAGAAACCATCAATTCATGTTAAAAACCTTAAATTTAGATTTAGCCATTGACCAAGACCGTTTAAACAAAACCCTAAATCAATTAGCTCAAGTAGGAAAATTGCCTGAAGGGGGGGTACGGAGAATTGCCTTTTCGCCCGAAGACTTTGCCGCCCGCGAGTTAGTCCGTCAATGGATGTTGGATTTAGGCATGATGGTTGAAATAGACGCAGCAGGGAATTTGATTGGGGTTTATGCGGGCAAAAACTCAGACATCCCTGCCCTAGCAACGGGTTCCCACATTGATACTGTGCCTTCTGGAGGTCGTTACGATGGAGCCTTGGGAGTGATTGCGGGTTTGGAAATGATTCGTACTTTGAATGATCACAATATCCGTCTCAATCACGATATCAAAGTAATTGTTTTTGTGGATGAAGAAGGAACCATGATCGGCTCCAAAGCGATTTCAGGAACTGCTTCCCTCAAAGCATCGGACTATCGACGCACGGATGGTCAATCTATTCAAGAGTGTTTGGCCAATATTGGTGGAAATTGGGATAAATTAGCGACGGCCAAACAAACTAGCCAAAATATTGCCGCCTATGTGGAATTGCACGTTGAACAGGGAGGAGTCCTGGAAGCGATCGGTCGAGAAATTGGGGTTGTCGAAGGAGTGGTAGGGCAACAGCGTCACCTCATTAAAGTGACAGGGGTTCCTAATCATGCGGGAACAACTCCCATGTCTATGCGCCGAGATGCTTTAGTGGCGGCTTCTTCTTTGGTATTAGCTGTTGAAGATATGGCGAAACATTACCCAGGCGATCCCGTTGCCACCGTCGGCGCGTTTCAGGTTTGGCCCAATGCGGCCAATATTGTGCCTGGTTATGTGGAAATGACCGTTGATATTCGGGATCTTTCCCAAACGACCATTGATCATCTCGTCGCCCAATTACGCCGCAAAATTGAAACGATCGCCGTCAGTACCCGCACCCGTATCACCATTGAACGAATGTTAGCGGTACAACCCACTCCCGCAACCCCCAAGATTCAAGATGCGATCGTTGAAGTTTGTCAACAATTAGAATTCAGTGATAGCCATCTCCCCAGTCGTGCCAGCCACGATGCCCAGGAAATCGGACGCTTTACCGATATGGGGATGATTTTTGTGCCTTCTAAGGAGGGAATTAGTCATTCTGAGCAAGAATACACTACCCCTGAACAATGCGCCCAGGGAGCCAATGTGTTGTTAAAAACCTTCTTGAAATTGGATTCGTTGTACTAATTTTTTTTCAAGATTATTTTTCCCGCAAAAAATCCCTTAAATTAACAACCGTCACGGCACTGAGATTAATTTTTCCATAAATATGGGGAAATTTTTCTGTTTCAGTGATTGCATCAGTCTTTTTTCCGTCGGGATGAACAGGAGCTTCCCATTTTACTGAACTCTCTAATTTTTCTAAGGCGATCGCCAGTAAAACCAAATCTGCTTGATCAGCATAAAAAGCGTTGAAAACCCTGGGAACTTGTTTTGCCGTGCTGGCATGGATAAAACCTTCTGTTTCTAGGGAATCCACCGTATAAAAACCCTGTTCGAGAGCGTTTTGCCATTGGGATTGGGTCGTAATGTGAAAAATTGTCATCTTGTTATAGTCGTAGGCGATCGCCCTGAAGATTATTGATAATTGGTTATTGATACCGTTGATTTTTAACTCTAAAAGGGATCAAGTAGCACGAAAAATATAACATCAACTAAATTTTCATCAATATTTTTGTGCCGTAACAATGATTTAGTACTAAAATGCGACAACATATTCAGTAAATTCATTGCAGTCATACAGGAAAAAGACCTATGGGAAGCGATCGCATACAAGTAGGAATTATCGGCGCATCGGGATACGGTGGCATTCAATTGGTGCGGCTCTTGTTGGAACATCCTCATGTTGAATTGGCTTATTTGGGCGGTCACAGTAGCTCAGGAAAAGCCTATTCAGAAATTTATCCCCATCTTAGCAATATTGTTAACCTCAAGGTCGAACCGATTGATCTAGACGCGATCGCCCAACGGTGTCAGATTGTTTTTCTAGGATTGCCCAACGGTTTAGCCTGTGATATGGCTCCCGTCTTGATGGCCAAAGGCTGTAAAGTGCTGGATCTATCGGCAGACTATCGATTTAAAGACCTAGACACCTATACCACCTGGTACAAAAAAGAGAGGTCAGATCAGGAGACCGCCGCAAAAGCCGTCTATGGACTGCCAGAACTCTATCGAGAAAATATTAAAACCGCCCAACTAATCGGATGTCCAGGCTGCTATCCCACGGCCAGTTTAATGGCCCTCTCTCCTCTGGTAAAACAAGGCTTAATTGTCCCTGAAACCCTCATTATTGACGCAAAATCAGGCACATCAGGCGGTGGAAGGGAAGCTAAAGTAGGGATGTTACTCGCCGAGGCAGAAGGATCTCTCGGAGCCTATGGAGTCGCTAAACATCGTCATACCCCTGAAATTGAACAAATAGGGAGTGATTTAGCAGGTAGTGAGATTAGAGTCCAATTTACGCCCCATTTGATCCCGATGGTACGGGGTATCCTGTCAACGGTTTATGCCACCCTCCGAGATCCAGGGCTTGTAAGAGACGATTTATTGACTATTTATAGTGCTTTTTACCGTTCTTCGCCCTTTATCAAAATTTTACCCAGTGGCGTTTATCCCCAAACTAAATGGGCCTGGGGAACCAACCTCTGTTACATCGGCATTGAAACTGACCCCCGCACCGATCGCGTGATTGTCATGTCCGCCATTGATAATTTAGTCAAAGGTCAGGCGGGACAAGCCGTACAGTGTATGAACTTGATGATGGGTTGGGAAGAAGGTCTGGGATTACCCCGTTTGGCTTTTTATCCCTAATTTTTGTTAAATTTACTTAAAAAATGCAACTTCTCTTTAACGAAATCCTTCATATTCCGTTCAATTTAAGCTAGGGGCTTGGTCTCCAAGTCCTACACCCTATGGATTTGGAAAACCCCTACAAAATATTAATGGTGTTTCAGGAACGGATTTGGTATGACTATCCACAAACTAAAGATTTAAACCAAGATTCATCAAGATTCGGCACTGGTGTAGTTTGATTAAAGGCGAAAAAAGGTATGGTGTAAGGCTTAGAGGAAAT
>JBEIFD010000340.1:0-4784 GCA_040382535.1 Merismopediaceae cyanobacterium | reverse complement strand
CCTTTGCGGCTATGCTCTGCTTCTCGATCAATCATTTCAATCATGCGATCGCGCATATTAATGGGAGCGACCAATAATTTACGAAAACTTTTTTGGCGAGAATAACCCGTTAACAGATTAAATAAATTGGTTAAATCCGTTCCCAGATCTTCCCGACAGCTAAATAAGCCTAAATCGGTGTAGAGATTAGCCGTTTTGGGATTATAGTTTCCCGTCCCAATATGGACATAACGACGAATTTTATTTTGTTCTTGACGAACCACTAAAATCGTTTTGGTATGGGTTTTTAAGCCCACTAAACCATAGACAACATGAACTCCCGCTTGTTCTAATTTTTTTGCCCAATTAATATTATTTTCTTCATCAAAACGAGCTTTTAATTCCACTAAAACTGCCACCTGTTTTTGGTTAGCGGCGGCGGCAATTAAAGCATTAACAATCGGCGAATCTCCAGAGGTACGATAGAGGGTCATTTTGATGGCAAGTACATCGGGATCATAGGCCGCTTGGGTGATAAATTGTTGGACGGATGCGGTGAAAGAATGGTAGGGATGATGGACTAAGATATCGCCGTTGCGAATGAGAGTAAAAATATCAGTTCCCTCTTGTTGAATTTCTCCGTCTTCATTGCCATCGACAATTTCTTTCACTCGGCTTAGAAAATGGGGGACAACGGGATGCCAGGGTTTATCCTTGAGGTGGGGACAGGGCAAGGACAGGAAGAAAAATAAGTCTTTTAAGCCCAACATTCCCTCGATATCGTAAACATCAAATTCTGCCAGTTCTAAATCGGTTCTTAGGCGATCGCGGACGGCTTCTGGTGTAGAGGCATGAATTTCCAGGCGAACGGCAGATTTTCCCAGCCAACGTTTGCGGACTTCCTGTTCAATCGCTAACAACAAATCATCGGCTTCATCTTCTTCGACGGCTAAATCCGCATTACGAGTCACTCGAAAGGGATGACATTCCTGAATAATCATTCCTGTAAAAAGTGCGTTCAAATTATGGGCAATCACCTGTTCCAGGGGAACACCCGTCCAGACCCAGACCTTTCCATTAAGGGAGTGACAAAGTTCCTGGGGCAAGGAAACAAAACGGGGCAGAACTTGAGGGACTTTCACCCTGGCAAATAGCTCTTCATCTGTATCGGGATCTCTGAGAACGACGGCGAGATTCAAACTCAGATTGGAAATGTAGGGAAAAGGATGGCTCGGATCAACTGCTAAGGGTGTTAAAACAGGAAAAATATGTTCTTCAAAATAGGTATGGAGATAGGCTCGCTGTTCCTGGGTTAGATCAACATAATTGGTTAAATAAATTCCTTCAACTTCTAATTCTTGCTTGAGGACATTTTCAAACAAATCCGTTTGTTGTTTAACCAAGGGACGTAAATTTTCATTAATTGCTTCTAATTGCTCCGAGGGAGTTTTTCCATCTAGAGTTAGCTTGGTAACGTCTGCATTGACTTGTTGCTTGAGAGCGGCCACTCTCACCATGAAATATTCATCTAGATTAGAGCTAAAAATCGCCAGAAATTTCAGTCGCTCTAACAGAGGAGTGCGATCATCAATCCCTTCATGGAGAACCCGATAGTTGAACGCTAACCAACTTAATTCTCGGTTGAGATAATTTTCGGTATTTTGTAGATTGAGCGTACTAACGTCAGTTTTCGTGTAGGTCATAGGTTTAGCCGCATTAACAAGGTAATTTTTAGTTCAAAGATTGATGATATGATTAAATATTGTACTCCTAAGACTGGAGTTCGTAATTTATCGTTAGGTTAAGAAATTCTCTTATTAATGGTTTCTTGCTCTTTTTAGGAATCTTTGGGTACAGAAGAATTAATCACTTTAGCAGGAATTCCGACGGCGGTTTTGCCCGTTTCAACATCACATAAAACCACCGCATTGGCCCCGATATTAACATCATCACCCAGTCGAACCTTACCTAAAATTTTAGCCCCCGCGCCTATATTGACCCGATTTCCCAACTGCGGGGCATCGAAGGGACGGTCTAGGGAACGATTTCCCAGGGTCACCCCTTGGCGAATAATACAATCATCGCCAATCACGCACCCGCCATGTATGACAATGCCGTGTTGATGCTCGAAAATCACTCGACGACCTAATTGAACCGTATAGGGGAGTTCGATGCCATAGACATTTCGCACAAATCGATATAAAAATCGATAGATTACACTCAAGGGGCCTCTTAATAATTTAGGTTCAATAGTCATCCGCCAGACCCCAAATCGTTGGACGGCAACGGCTCGAAAACCTGGCTTTGTCCAATCCCTCTCATGGGCAATCCAATCTTCTTGGATTTGTTGCCATAACGTTAATTTTGTTTTTTGGAGGAGAGAATTGGTTTGGGAAGAAGCGATCACCGAATTTTGCTTTGATTTTTTCTGAATTGCTTGCTTGAGCTTAGAATAGGCCTGCATCCAGAGACTATTGACCCAAAAATCCTGTAATCGCTGAGGAGAATCATGATAAGGTTTTTGTTGAATCCGAGAACGCACCAGCCAGAGCAAATAGCCGCTTAACCAAACAGTATCTGCAATGAATCCATACCACCAGCCATGATTTTTCACAAAATAGCGTTGTCGTGATTCAAACCAATATTTGGGTAGGCGTTTCGGTTGAGTAGTTGGAGTAGTAACGCCCGAACTTTGCCCGACCAGATGAACGACCCGACTTTCGGGAACATACCAACCTTCCCAGCCTTGGCGATCGCTTTGCAGACAAAAATCCACTTCTTCAAAGTAGAGAAAATAGTCCTCATCCATTAATCCCACTTTCTTAAAAACCTCTCGTCGGATTATCAGGCTTGCCCCTGCGACCCACTCAGTCCGACAGTTGACGTTAGAAACAGGGGGCGCAACCACCCATTTTTCGAGGAGTTTTGTGACTAAACCCAACCGCAATCCACTATCTAATTCACTCCAAATCGTCGGAAACCGAAAGGCCGATCGCTGGGGAGTACCATCGGGATCTTCTAGGCGACTTCCTGCAATGCCCGCCTGGGGATGGGCTTCCATGAATTGCACTAGGGACGCGATCGCGTTGGGGCGAATGACGGTATCGGGATTGAGCAATAACACATAATCTGGCGGATTTTCTGAGGCAAGCGCAGGACGAATAGCCACATTATTGCCGTAGGAATAACCCCCATTTTTGTCGGCGGGAACCAAAGAAACCCAAGTTTGCCAGTTTTTATCGGCGATCACGTTCTGAATTTGTTCTACTGAATTATCCCCAGAAAGATTATCCACCACGACAACTTTGATAGACGGAAATTTTTCCACTTCAGATTCCAGAGACTGGAGACAATCAATGGTTAACTGGGAAGTGCGATAATTAACGATTACCACTAAAACCGAGGGAGATTGAGTTTCCGTAGGGGCTAGAGTCATAAAAGCAACCTAAACAGGACAAAAATATAGATTAAGATTTATTTTGAGTTTGTTGGTCAATAAAATCGGCAAATTTGGCCACTAAATCTGGATTGCGCCATCCCCGCTCAACTTCTTGGTTTAAGATTACTAGGGCATTTTCCGAAGAAACCGCGTCTTTATAGGAGCGATCGCTGGTCAGTGCATCATAAATATCTAAAATCTGAAAAATTTGAGCGAGCCAAGGAATTTGATCCCCCACTAGCCCATCGGGGTAACCACTCCCATCCCAACGTTCATGGTGATGGCGGATAATACGACCTACTTCCCGACGAGAAGATAGGGGTTGAAAAATTTTCTCTCCCACTAAAACGTGTTGTTTAACCAGTTCTTTTTCCGACTCGGTGAGTTCACCTTTTTTGAGCATAATGGCATCGGGAATCGCCAGGGTGCCAATATCATGAAAGCGAGCGGCAAATACCAAATCCTGTAACGCTGGGGGAGATAGGTGTAAATATTTTCCAAAGGCTTCGGCAAATTGACTGAAAGACAATTCTGAAGCAAAATTTTTATCAAAACGATCTTCAATGGTTTGAGCAATTAATAATAAAACCTGTTCGATTTGCTCTACCCATTCGGCTAAACGCTTTTTTTGGATTAACAGATCAACCCTGGCCAATAGATCAACCCGTTCTAAGGGTTTGAGTAAAAAAGCATCTGCTCCGATTTCTCGACTTTTCAAACGAGAAGCTTGATCATCCAACACCGTAATTAAAATGACAGGAATTAGGGCTGTCTGAGGATTCACTTTCAGCCTTTGACAAACCTCTAATCCATTATTTTCGGGCATCATAATATCCAGCAAAATTAAATCTGGATCACCGTTGATGACCTCAGCAACGAGATCGTCATTACCCTCGGATTCTAGAACTTCATAGCCATCAAATTTAAGAATATCAACGGTTGCTAGACGACTATAGGGATGATCGTCAATCACTAAAATGGTCGCTGTGTTTGTTTGTGCCACGATTTTACTATTGTTTAATAGCTTAAAATTTTTAATAAATACTAATTATATTTTATCTTTAAATTATAAAATTTCACTATTAAAAAATAACGGTGAAAATTAAAAATATAAAGGATTATAGAACTTAGTTTTTTCAAGCTTTTCCACTTTTATTGTCAATTTCGGACAAGTATAAGTTTGAGTAGATCTAAATATTGTCTCATGACCACACTCAGTCTATCACAACAAATTATAGTTGATATTCTCTGGTTTATCTGTCTTTAACCATGCCTGCTCGGATTAAATTGACGGGAATCTTGATGAATCTTGGTTTAAATCTTTAGTTTGTGGATAGTCATACCAAATCCGTTCCTGAAACACCAT
>JBEIFD010000339.1:0-4788 GCA_040382535.1 Merismopediaceae cyanobacterium | reverse complement strand
GCCCTGGCTTTATTACAAACAGAAGTGGCGATCGACTTGGCTATTCTTGATATGCGGATGCCTGGTATGGATGGAGTCATGTTAGCGAAAGCGATCGCGAAATTAGAACATCGCCAGGCGTTACCCCTAATTTTACTAACTTCCTTGGGACAATTCGCCCTCAATGCCGACGATGAAACCCTGTTTGAAGCAACTCTCAGTAAACCCCTGCGCCAATCTCAGTTATATAATTCCCTACTAAAAATTTTTCAAACGTCCCCAACGAGAATTGCGGCTTCTCCCAAAAAAGCTCGGATAAACGCCCTCCTCCCCCAAAAAGACGAAAATCCTAGCTCCCATCGCCTTTTGTTAGCAGAAGATAATCTGATCAATCAAAAAGTTGCGCTCCAAATTCTACGAATGTTGGGGTATCGTGCCGATGTCGCCCAGGATGGGGAAGAAGTGTTGCAATTCCTGGAAACCCAATCCTACGATCTGATTTTGATGGATGTTCAGATGCCCAATCTCGATGGCTTGGAAGCGACTCGGATTATTCGATTACGGTATCCCGACCGAAATATTCGCATCGTAGCCATGACCGCCAATGCGATGAACAGCGATCGCGACAACTGCCTAGCAGCAGGCATGGATGACTATCTCAGTAAACCGATTTCTATTCTGGAATTAACGAGGGTTTTGGGGGCGCAACTGCCGCATTAAACTGGCCATTTCCAAGGCATTCAGGGCATAGTGCCAACCGTGATTACTCTTAATTCCCGCCCGTTCCAAGGCCTGTTGCATGGTATCAGTGGTTAAAATCCCAAAAATGACAGGAACTCCCGTCTGAAACGCGATCGCGGCAATTCCCTTGGCGGCTTCGGAGGCGACATAATCAAAATGGGGCGTTTGACCCCGTATCACCGCACCGAGGCAAATAATGGCATCATATTTTTCCGTTAAGGCCAATTGTCGAGCGACGAGGGGAACCTCAAAACTGCCTGGAACCCAGACATAATCTACCTGTGTCCCCTGGGGATCAGCGTCCACACCATGCCGTTTGAGACAGTCCTGACAAGACGACACTAATTTATCCGTCACCAGATCATTAAATCGCGCAATCACGATCGCAAACTTAAAGGCGATCGGATCCTGGGTAAACGTTCCCTCAAAAACTGTCATGTAATTGCCAAAAAAGGTTAAAAAATCAAAAAAATAAAGATTGGCAAGGAGAAATCAAAACTATTTCCATCGCCAATCGCGCCAACCATCTCTAGATCACAAAGAAATTTAAGACTGCCACTAAAATCACTAAAATCGCCCAAATACCCGAACCAAGATAGAGCAACGGTTTGGATTGAGTCCAATTCTGGGGAGAGGCATAGGCGACGGGTACGCCAACCACCATCAAAAACGAAAAAAGCACGAGGGCGGCTAAAGCAATTTGAAAGACAATGGACATTTTGGGGTTCTCCTATAGGGATCTGAGTCTAGCCAATGATCGAAAAAGCTTATTGACTATATCAGGAATATATTAATGACTTTATTTAGTAAATTACCAAAAAAGGAGACACGGGGGAAGGGGGGACGCAGTAAACTGGTTGATCCGAGTCCTGCTGTTTTTAACTTTTTTTGAAAATTGAATCTTTAAATTATGGCAACCGAAATTGAACGAAAATTTTTAGTACAAGATGACCGTTGGCGATCGCTGGGGACGGGACAATTTTATAAACAGGGTTATATTCCGACCCAAGACCAAACGACGGTTCGGATTCGGATTGTCGGCGATCGCGGTTATCTTACTATTAAAGGGGAAAATCAGGGGATAGTGAGGGCAGAATTTGAATATCCCATTCCCCTAGACGACGCAGAAAAGATGTTGGCCACCCTCTGTCGTCCACCGTTCATTGAAAAAATTAGGTATCGTATTCCCCAGGGAGATTTAATTTGGGAAGTCGATGAATTTAGCGGAGAAAATCGGGGCTTAATTCTGGCCGAAGTTGAATTACAAACCGAATATCAGGCGATCGCTCTCCCCCCCTGGATTGGGCAAGAGGTGACAGGTGATCCGAGATATTACAATTCCAATTTAGTGAATCATCCCTATCAAAGCTGGTCAAGGGATTCAGACACTCCAATCAAGGTTTAGTTTTGACGCTAACGGGGCCATTCACCAGGGTTTGACAGGCTAAACGAAAGGATTCTGGTTTTTTTCTGAGAACTTTTTGCTCAAAATCAGTTCTGGGGGAAAGATTTTCTATTCCTTCAACAATTTCCACCACGCAGGTTCCACATTGACCATAGCCCCCACAATTGGTTAATTTTCCCTTGAGGGTATAAATGTCAATTTTGTTTTCTAAGGCTTTTTGGCGTAGATTGGCTCCCTGGGCGACGATCGCTTCTTTGTTTTCTTTGATAAACGTAATGGTCATGGGCGTTCCCTAAAAAATTTAACAATCACAATATTAAGAAATTTTAATTAATTTTGCGAAACTTTTACATTCTAATCTGTCAGGGGCGATCGCTTTCTTTTTTTCAGTTAAATTTCTATCCCACCTGAATCATGGTCAGACAGGAGAAAATTAGCGAAAAATAGACTAATTAGCATTAAAAAAGATTTTGCAAGGAGAAGAAGATTTATTAAACCCCCAAAAACGGTTTTAAAGCTAAGATACTTGAAAAGAGAGGTATTCAGAAAAGATTGTGGAGATTTCTGTTTTAATTTAAAGCTGAAGATAACCTCGATCCTGGCAAAGCACTAGCCCCAAAAATCATCCGCCGAAATAAAATTTTAATACGGCTTGAGAAATTTCAACACTCAAGTCCGCGAGAGACACCCCTTAGCGGCAGTTGCGAGAAACAACAGAGGTATAATTAGCGGAGGATTGGATTTGCTGATTCCAAAGAGGAGCTTGAGCCTTACAGGTCTCTGGCATCATCATGGCTCCCATCATTAAGGATGTCATTCCCAATAAGGAGGCAAGAATGAATTTTTCTGTATTTAAGCTTAATGCGTTCATGTTGCTCACCCCTCTTAGGTTGACTTCCTTAAAAAAGTCTTTAAAATCTCTTTAAATTTCCTTTACATTTATAGTAGATGGAAATAAAGATGTCAAGTGATGTTGTATTTTCGGATTTTTCTTGCTGAGTTTTGAGGGACTCAGTATATATACTGGGTTGTCCCCCGACTTAGCGGTAATAGTCTTGCCCAACAATCATCAAAGATGAAAACCTAGAATCGTTGACTATAAAAGCTTTTTGGTGAAAAGAATGGGTTGCAATTTGGGAAGATTTAACCCCAAAAAAAGATCTGTCTATGGATAATATTTTTCAGTTGCCATTTTCGTTGCCCCCCACAGAAGTCTTTGAAATACTGGTTCAAACTGAGCAGTTACGCATTGAACGGATTATTTCAACGGGCCAAGCCACTCCTTCCGACCAATGGTATGACCAGGAGCAGGATGAGTGGGTGATTTTATTGCAGGGACAAGCGATCGTTTCCTATGGCGACGGCAGAAAAGTTTTATTAACGGCGGGGGATTATTTGCTGATTGTTGCCCACGAAAAACATCGGGTGGAGCAAACTTCTGCTGATCCTCCCTGTATTTGGTTAGCGATTCATGGTTTTTTAGTTAAAAATTAAGGGCCTTCGAGAAAAGCGACGATCGCGAAAACATAGAACAATAGCCCACCGACCACAGTAATCGTTCGTTCGGAGATGCGTCCAGCGATTAATTTTCCCCCGATGACGGCAATGAGGGCGCAAATTGTATGTCCGAGAATGGCTCCTGCGGTAACGGCTAGGGCGGAATTGGAGGCGGCTAGGGCAATGGTGGCAATTTGGGTGCGATCGCCCCATTCGGCGATAAAGGTCAAGATAAAACTTTCGAGGATGATGCCCCACTGCTGGGGATGACGCTTGAGATTTTTTTCACTATTGTCAATGGCTTCCTTGGCTTCATCCATCACTGCTTCTTCAGAATGGGCAGGCATTTTGGAGGCATCAATCAATAATTTGGTTCCAAAGAGCAAAAAGAGTCCAATTTCTCCATAAAAAAGGTAAATTTTGGGTAAAAAGGAAAAGACTTGCCCCATTAAAACCGAGAGGATGGTCATGGCCGCCAAGGCTGCAACAACCCCAATAAAAACCCAGCGTCGAGGATAACGCATGGATAAAATAACTGCAATAAAAAATGTTTTATCGCCTAATTCAGAAACCGTAATTAAGATGAGTGCTGCTGTAAAAGCCGTTAGCATTTTTTTCTTTGATTATAGAAACTGGCTTTTGGGTTAAAACCAGCCCCTACTTCCGTTTAAATTCACTCCTTAGATTATCATAATTTTAATTTTTTATTGTCCAGAAAATGACATTTTTAAAAAAGTTTTTACTCATATTTCTTTCATTTTTATTTCATAAATTATAATTGTTTATCTCCTTACAAGAAATTTTTAAAATTTGGTTTTATTAAAGTTTTTTTAGGGGTTCCAGTTGAGAATGGAACGAATCTGATCGACTAATTGCGGGGCTTTAAAGGGTTTGGTAATCACTCCCGCGATCGCAATATTATTAAAAAGTTGTTGTTCACTGATCTTGGTTTTGGCCGTGAGTAGAATAATGGGAATGGGTTTGGTGCTGGGGTTGGCTTGCATTTCGATAAAGGTTTCTATGCCATCCATGCCAGGCATCATTACATCGAGCAAAATCGCATCGGGTAATTCGGTTGCGGCTATCGCAACGCCTTCCGAGCCAGAGGAAGCTAATAAAACATCCCAATTGGCAATCGTCTGGAGAGTCAGTTGAACAATCCGACG
>JBEIFD010000338.1:0-4804 GCA_040382535.1 Merismopediaceae cyanobacterium | reverse complement strand
GATCGCGGAACATTTTTTTTCTAAAGGACAATTTCGGGGTCGTAAATAGAGATATTCTTGGTTTTTATTGCGTCTGGTTACACGAGTAATCGTCTGGGGAGATTGACAGCTTTGACAAAACACTAAACCCGCCAAAGAACGGGGCGCACTGGCGGTTCGAGTAGGCAATTGGCTATTTCGCCTGAGTAATCGTTCAATTTGAGCCGCCTCTTCCCTAGAAATAATCGCGACATGGGTATCGGCAACAATATCTTGATTTTGATAGGCTAAATCTCCGCGATAAACGGGATTGGTTAACCAACGTTGACCTGTCGAAACAGCAATTTTTTTACCATAGCGTTTTTCTAAATAACGGACGGCTCCCCGCAACGAGCCAAAGCGTAAAAACTGTTCAAAAAAATCCTTAACCACTGGGGCAGTGCTACGGTCTAAAATATAGCGGTCTTTACCCCGACGATAACCATAGGGAGCTTTTCCAGGGGGCGGCAAGGCTTTGAGGCGATTGCGGGCATGACCCTGTTGTAATTTCTGGCTTCGTTGACTTTTTTGAATTTCTTGCAATAATTGAGTGAAATGTTGTCGTGCTTCCGTTGATAATGTCTGTTGAAATTGCGATGTATGATAATCTTGTTCAATAGCAATAATTTCGATGCCTAATTTTTCTAATTGATTCAGGCGATCGCTGATTTCTGCCATAGAATTTCCCAACTCTTCTAAACGACGGAGTAATAAATAATCAGGGGATTCAATCTGACAATCTTGAATTAAAATTTCTAATTGTTGATGTTGTCCTAAGTCTTCATAAATGCGATCGACTTCTAATCCCCAGATGGCAATATCTGGCTTTTTTTCTAATAGGGGATCACTATAAATATAGGCAATAATTTTCATGATGACACAGAAGCTATATCCTAATTAACTAAGTCATTAATTGGGATTGTGGTTATGACGAGTATCGCGATCGCGCAGATTTTTGTCAAGGTATTGGAAAATCCTGGATAACGAGTAGGCAAAAGCGATAATCAGGGACGGGCAAGGAGTTTAAATCCCTTGTTGATAAACATCGAGACTATCTTACTTCTGTGAAGACCGCTATAGTGTTGCTTTACCGTTACTATATTAGGGGTTACGATGGAACTAAAGCGCGTTTCAGGCATAATGTATGATTGACTGATTTGCACCATAGTCCTTTGTTCAATTTCTTGGGTGAAAGCCATTGAAACTAGGGACTCAAACACGAGATTCCGACCAGTGTTGTTGTTCATCCCCTAAAATCCTAGAAAATATGTCCTTAATGGTTGGCCAATTGATCTATACAACCTTACCGAATAGTGGGTTTCAACTATTGGTGAGCCAACGGATTCCGATTCATATTCAGGATTCTTTTGTGCAGAACATTGTTTATCAACATTGGAATGTCTATAATCCTCCTAGTGATGATTATCAGGCGGTCTATCTCCATCAGGTTTCTGCTACCCATCTTTTGTTTGGCTGGTTATATAACGAAGGCAGGGATGAACTCGGTCGCTCCCACATTCCCTATTTTTTGGCCTATTACTGGACGGGCAATCTGGATGATGCTCGTTTAGAAAGATTTTTAAGACATTTAGAAAAGGGCCCAGTCTATTTTATTGAACGGGAACGCCTCGAAAGTAACCTACAGAATGTTATTGTCCCCGATGTCGATGAATATAATTCTCCCCGTTCGGGGTTGGTGATTTCTTCAGAAATTAGGGCTAAAAGTCAGAAGGATCTGCAAAAAAAGAAAATTTTAAAACTGTTGGTTGCTTCGGATGATCCCGTCTCTTCTGAACCCGTTTCGGATCTGGGAAATGTCCTTGAGATCACGGACGTTCCTTACCTAGAGTTGGCGGTTGAAACGACAGAAATTAGCGAAAAACTGACGGTTCCAGAGAAAAAGTCCCCAGTTACCGCTCCAACAGAGTTAAATTCATCCCAGGTTGAACAAATTTTTGAAGATGTGGTGCAAGAAGGTATGGGCATTGAAGGGGCGATCCTGATTTCTGACGAAGGGCGATCGCTCACTAGAGCCATTGGATTGGATGAAAGTCAGGCGTTGAGGATGGCGGGTCGGATGTTGGCTTTAGCGAAAAAAAGTCAAACGGAGATGCAATGGCAAGACTGGGAGGCGATCGCGGCCCATAGTTCCGACGGTCATTTGATGCTCACCCCTTGCTTACCCGATGTATTTTTATTTGTTCAGGCAAGCGAGGTTTTAACGGGCTTATTAGAAGTAGAAATCAAACGCATTATCAAAAAAATCCAATCGATTCACCAAAATAACGAGATGTTTGTGCCATTTTCTCCCCTGTGGGACGATCTAGAAGATGAAATGAGTGAAGTGTTGGCCGACTCTGATGAACAAATCCTTTATCGCGGCAGACGCATGAGTTTTTAGGAATAAAAAATAAATAATTCTGTTTTGATTGTGTTTTTGATTTATCGGTTAAATCTCGTAAGTAGGTGGGTGAATTTAAATATAAGATGAATACATTAAAAGCCTTGCTGTGACTCAATTTCTTAGAAAATCAATTGTACTTACTTACTTAAGTAATTTACCTGAGAGATTTGTTTGATCGGCTAAAAGCTTTCACCCTAACGCTAAAGTCTGCTTGTCTTATGTAAAGTTATATAAAAAAAGAAGAAACAGTTTGACACAAATATAAAAACTACTATATAGTCATTGTAAAAGTTAAAACAATTGATATTTAGTTAGTTAGGTTTGCCAAAAGTCTTGCTCTGTTTTGTTTGGTATTACATAAATTTTAAAAATTAGGTTGAGGTAATTTAATGCTTCATTTTTGTTTTAAAAAGAATTTCTGTCTGCCCATTGGTGTTTTAGCCTCTTTTCTAATTCCTTTTAGGTCAGTCGCTCAGGATGTGTCGCCGCCAGTTGTTTCCTTTGAGGGAAGTGTCGAGAACCCCTATTCTCTCGTTACAACAAACCCTTTTCAAACGTCTGTTAAGGTTGATTCACCAGATTTTTTACCTAATCCAAAAAATCGAATTAAGAAAGTGGAGAGAGTTGGCGACATAATGACTAAAATTGGGAAGCTTACGCAAAAAATATTTTTCAATGGATAAAAGATACTCCCCTTCTGGATCAGGATTTGGAAACAAATCTCTGGCTCAGGCTGAGTCAGTTTCACCAGAAGAACTGGATAAGCAAATTGAAGATTTACAGAAGCGTTTACAGGTTCTTGGGGACAATATTCCCGAATTTATCTGGTTCTCTTCGCCTGGCTTTAGCTTTGATGTGCCGACGGCCTATGGAGCTTCTTTAGGAGATGTGGGTATTGGCGTTGGTTTTCAGAGTCGTACTCGCTTTACTGAAACGGCAGATGGCGGTGGTGGGATTGTTTTTGGCTTGGGCGATCCCTATAATGCGGTCGGTTTTGATGTGGGGATTGGATTAAATGATCTGGGGATTAATGGTAATGGTTCCTTTGGAAGTCGGGGCAGTTTCTTTTTTAAGTTGCATCGAGTTTTGCCAGAGGATTTTAGGATTGCTGTGGCAGTGGAAAATGCGTTAGTTTGGGGCGGGAGTGATACGAATACCAGTGTCTATGGCGTTGTGAGCAAGACGTTTCGGCTCAAGGAAAGCAGGTTTGATCCCTTTAGTCGGCTCTATCTCAGCGTTGGGGTTGGTAGTGGTCGTTTTCGCACGGAGGATCAAGTTAACAACAACACGGGTTCGGTGGGCGTTTTTGGGAGTGTTGCCGTCAGGGTGATTGACCAAATGAATGTTTTTACGGAATGGACGGGTCAAGATTTGGATGTGGGGCTTTCGATTGCTCCTTTTCCTGATATACCGATTGTTATCACCCCTGCGGCTTTTGATATCACAGGCAGTGCGGGGGATGGTGTAAGGTTCGTTTTAGGAATTAGTTACGGATTTCATTTCTAATATCAATAGATTTAATTACTCACTGGAGAAAAGCACTATGAAAATCAACTATAAATTTTCGAGCATCAAGTTCATCGCAATTTTTTCTTTAGGTTCTTTAGGAATAATTGCTTTTTTGAAGCCAGCTTGGGCAACCCCAACAAATCAAAGTGATTTTACTGGATTTGTTAATTTTCATTTTAATGATCTATCTATCCCTGTGTATACAATAGATCCAGAGACTGGCGAAAAAAGTCCAACTGTAGTCGGTGGTGGTAAAAGTCGATCACAAGATGTTCATGGCAAAACATTAGGCGAAGTCAAAGCAGCAGTTCAGAATTTAATAGCAAAACTTAGCGCATTGGGAGCAGTAATAGAAGGTTCCGGTTTTGGACCTTCTTCGTTGATCCCTTTGTCACAATCCTTAATTGCTTCCAAAGAACTAAATAACCTAGTTTCTTCGTCATCTTTATCGCCTAGCATAAACGTTCAGAAATTGACAGATGCAATTGATAATGTCAGCAAAAATACAGAAGAATTTAGTCAATTAATAACGCCACTTTTTTCACTAGAAGGTCTTCAGCTAGATCAAATTAATCCTATTAATTTTTCTGTAAAACGAACAAAAGAATCTTTATTAGTTTTGCTAGAAGAGCTTAATTCAATTCCAGCTAATCAGCCCGATAAATTCCTTATTGCCAAGAAAGAAATGCTTAATTCAATCAACGATTTAACGTCTATCTTATCCGATGTAAGCGAAATAACAAAAGCTTATAACAAAGCAATTTCTGAATCAGAATAAGCTTCGTAGGTTAGGTTGACGAAAGAAAACCCAACTTTTCTACAAAAACAATGTTTCCTTTCTTCTCGAAAAAAGCGATCGCGTTTCCTAATTCT
>JBEIFD010000337.1:0-4836 GCA_040382535.1 Merismopediaceae cyanobacterium | reverse complement strand
TTTATCAAAGAAATGGGTTTAAAACCCCGTCCTTTTAGGACGGCTTTAGTTGGTTTTGAATATATTGCTTAAGGACTTCAAGAGGTGCGCCACCAACACTGGAAACAAAATAGGAAGGACTCCACCGAGCCTCTTTGCCATAAGGTTTTTGGAATCCAGATTGACCGTAGCGACGACTAGAAACACCCTTGAGCGCATTTACCATCTGAGAGATGGAGAGTTTTGGCAGAAATTCAATAAGCGCGTGAACGTGGTCAGATTCGCCATTAAATTCAAGAATTTGAAAATCCATTTTCTTGGCAACCTCTCCAAAGGATTTTTCTATAACAGCAAGACTTTCTAATGTCAAAATGGCTCTACGGTATTTAGTCACACAGACTAAGTGAACCTTAAGACTGGAAACACTATGACGCTCCCTTCGTAATTAGGTTGTCATTTTCATACAGACCAACTAAAATGTAGTTGCAGACCAATTCTAGCACGGTCAATGAAAGCAAGGTATCAATTCAGATTTTACCCAACTGACCAACAAATACGGGACTTATCCCGATTATTTGGTTGCGTTCGCGTAGTCTGGAACGATGCTTTGGCGGCTTGTAAAGGTTCTGAAAAACAGCCATCCTATAATCAACTTTCCAGTCTGCTAACCCAATCCAAGCAAACAGAAGAAAGGGTGTGGTTGACAGAAGTATCGGCGGTTCCCCTACAGCAATCGGTTAGGAATCTAAATGTAGCCTATCAGAACTTTTTCAATTCCGTTAACGGAAAAAGAAAAGGAAAGAAAATTAATCCGCCAAGATTTAAAAGTCGAAAATCAAAGCAGTCTGCTACTTTTACTAATGTAGGCTTCTCTATTAAAGGAGAAAAAGTTTACTTGGCAAAAATAGGCTACCTAGATGTGATGTGGAGTCGCCCACTACCCTCAGAACCTTCCAGTGTCACTGTAATTAAAGATGCGGCGGGTCGGTACTTTCTTAGCTTCGTTGTAGAGATTAATCCTGAAAAGTTACCCGACAATGGTAAATCTGTAGGGATTGATTTGGGTATAACTGATTTTGCTACTTTAGATAACGGAGAAAAAATCAAGTCTCCTAAACCACTCAAAAAGCGATTTAAGAAATTAAGAAAAGCTCAACGTAATTTGTCTCGTAAGCAAAAAGGGAGTAAAAGACGTGAAAAAGCACGATTGAAAGTAGCTAAACTTCACGCAAAAATCAAAGATATTCGTACCGACTTTTTGCATAAAGTATCCACTAGGCTCATTCGTGAAAACCAAACGATTGTGCTAGAGGATTTAAACACATCGGGAATGCTTAAAAATCGTAAGTTGTCTCGTGCAATTTCTGATTTAGGTTGGCGTAGCTTTAGGGATATGTTAAAGGCTAAATCAGAGAGGTATGGGCGTGATTTTAGGGTAATTTCTCGTTGGGAACCGACTACTCAAAAATGTTCTTGTTGTGGTCAAATTGGCGGCAAAAAAGAACTTTCTGTCAGGGAATGGACTTGTCTTTTCTGTGGAGAAACCCACGATAGAGATGTCAATGCTGCCAAGAATATTAAGGTCGCGGGAGGGCTTTCCGAGACTCGAAACGGACACAGAGGACGGCGTAAATCTAGCTTGCTAGTTGCTTCCGATGAAGTGTCAACCCGCCTATTACCTATTCAGTTAAATCTATTTGGGTAGATAGGAATCACCGTTGCTTCAGCGCGGTGAGGATGTCAAAGCAATAGACATTTAGTTCACGATTATTTATGGCTTCCACTTATTCCTTTGATATTGTTAGTGAATTTGACCGTCAAGAATTGGTTAACGCGATTGATCAAACAACCCGTGAAATTAATAGCCGCTATGATTTAAAAGATACGAAGACCACCCTAGAACTCAGTGAGGATCAGATCACCGTGAATACGGCTAGTGATATGACCTTAACGGCTGTTCAGGATATCCTACAAGCGAAGGCAGCCAAGCGGAATTTATCGCTGAAGATTTTTGACTATGGACAGGTGGAGTCAGTCAGTGGCAATCGGGTTCAGCAAAAAATTTCCCTCAAAAAAGGAATTAGTCAGGAGATCGCCAAACAAATTAGTAAGCAAATTCGGGATGATTTCAAAAAAGTTCAGCCTTCTATCCAAGGCGATGTTCTACGAGTTAGTGCCAAAGATAAGGATGATTTACAAAAGGTAATTCAATTTTTAAAACAAGCGGATTATCCGATCGCCCTTCAATTTACCAACTATCGTTAACGGGTCTGATTTTCAAATAAATAGACATCATCTTGCTGATAACGAAGCTTAAACGTCTGATTCTGTTGAAGATTTTTGACGAGATTATTCACCGTTGCCTCAGAATTGTCCCAGCCGGGATGACGGGTATTGAGCAAAATATAGGTAAAAGTATTGGGAGCAATGGGTTCAGCATCCTTAATGGCTAACTGTAAATTGACCCGTTGACTGAGATGGGGCACAATCTGGGGAGAGGTGAGTAAACTATCCGAGGTTTTTACTAAACTAACGGCGGTTCGCATTGCCGCTAAATTATCCCAATTTTCCCAATATTTACCGAAAAAATAACCATATTTCCCAAGAACTAAAAAGCCAATTAATGACCAGACAATAATTAATTTAGGCTGACGAAAACGATGGGGATAGTGAACCAGGGTGGTGATAGCCATGAGGATTAAAAATGGGAGGATCGGCAAAGCATATTGATGGGTAAGATCCTTTTGAGGTTGATAATCCGTTAATAAATTTAACCAGAGGGCTGGAAGGGCTGGAATTAGACTGCTTAAGCCTTTTAACGATAAACCCCAGAGCACAGGGGCAAAGAGTAAAATCAAATAACCTAAATTCTCGCCGGTGAAAAGATGGCTCAGTAAAACCTGTGGTTTTAGAAAGAGATTCTGAGCAATTTCTGACACCGAATTGCCTAAAAATTGATAACGAGAAACGGCCGCTGCTTCTCCACCACTAAAAGCCGGAATAATGCCTTTGGTGGCAATAATAAACCAACTGATTCCAGTCAATAGGGCGATCGCGCCATAGCTACGTTTTCGATCAATCAAAAATAACCAAAATCCCAAGCCAATTACCGTTAAAGAAAGAACGGCCTTAGTACTCAGTGTAATCATTAAGGCGATCGCAAACCCCCAAGACTTTCCGGCTCTCGCTGTCCAGATCATCCATAATAGGGACGGTAGCGCAAAAACTTCTGGATGAAAGTCAAAAATACTTAGATTAAAAACGAGCGGATAGAGTAAATAGGCCCAGACCATTGCCTGGGATTCAGACTCTTTTAAACCTGCTTGTTGAGCCAATTGATAGGTGGGCCAAGCTCCCAAGGCTAAGGCGATCGCCTGTAAAAATAAGAGCCAATAAACCGAGGGAAATATTTTATAAAAAAGAGCCAGGGGATAAACAATTAGAGAAGCATGATCCCCCAAAATATGAAAACCACGAAAGGAAATGATCGGTGTTTGCCCTTGACTAATCAAATAAATAGCCTGATCAAACCAGCCCAGATCTAAGGCATTGGATTGAAAAAGTAAATGGCGGATTGTGGCCGCCAGAAAAAAAATCAGCGTAGCTCCAACAATTTTCCAAACAATTGATAGAGGAGGCAAGTAAGCTATTTTTGCCATGTTTAGGCACTTTTAATGGCAGTTGTTAAGGCCATAACCACTGTTTCTATTTGTTCCTGAGTAATACCCGGAAAAAGGGGTAAAGAAAGAATCTGCTGACAAAGATTTTCGGAATAGGGAAAATCCCCTAATTGATAACCCAGAAATTGGCAACTGGGCTGAAGGTGACAGGGCAAGGGGTAGTGAATTCCGGTTTCAATGCCTTTTTCCGCTAACTGCGTCTGGATTCGCTGACGTTGTTCTGGCCCCTGTTCTTCCAAAACTATCACGTAAAGATGATAAACATGGCCCGCTCCACTGAGATTAGTTAAAGGTCTAACCTTGGGGACAAAAGCCAATAATTGATCATAGTATTGGGCGGCTTGGTAGCGGAGTTGATTCCACTGAGCTAAATATTCTAACTTCAAGTCTAGAATCGTAGCTTGAATACTATCGAGACGACTATTGGTTCCCAGTTCAGTGTGATAGTACTTGCTTTCGGCTCCGTAGTTCCGTAAACGACCTACTCGCTTGGCCAGGTCTGCATCATCGGTGAGTACCATACCACCATTGCCCATCGCCCCCAAATTTTTACTGGGATAAAAACTGAAGGCTGCTGCTTTTCCCAGAGAACCGGCTATTTGTCCCTGGTTATGGGCGAGATGGGCTTGGGCCGCATCTTCAAAAATCAGCAAATTATTTGCCTGGGCCAAACTCTGAAGGGCTTGGGGATTAACCATTTGTCCATAAAGATGAACGGGAAGAATGGCACGGGTGTTAGGGGTGATTGTCTGGGCGGCTTTTTCTAGATCCATCAATCCGGTTTCCCCATCGCAATCCACTAACAGGGGTTTAAAACCCGCCTGTAGGATGCCTAAAATCGTGGCGATAAAGGTATTGGTTGGGACTAGTATTTCATCTCCCTGTTCCAAACCGCAGGCTTGCAAACCTAGAGCGATCGCTGCTGTTCCTGATGCCACACCGACACCATATTTAACACCAGACTTTTCGGCAAAATGAGCTTCAAAATCTCGTACGGCTTGACCTAGAATAAAATCTCCGCGTTCCATGACCTGAGTAATGCGGTCAATAAAAGTTTCTTGCAGCGATCGATGTTGCCAGGTCAAATCAACAAAAGGAATAGTCATCGGGTTAAGCGTTAAAAGTTCAAAATATTGGCATTATAAGGCGAAAGATTAAACTTGAACACTAGATCTTG
>JBEIFD010000336.1:0-4885 GCA_040382535.1 Merismopediaceae cyanobacterium | reverse complement strand
TTAAGTCCTTTTACTTAATTTACAGAAACAAAGGATTTAACAGTGTTAAATCCCTACAATGTATTTTGATTTATGGCTGAAACACCGATCGCAGCCCAATAAAATAGAAGCGCGATCGCCTAATAATAACGACCCGACTTACGATGATGAACCGCAGTAACCCCTTCCCGTAACACCTTTCCCTGCTCCGTTGTGGCATAAAAAACCCAATGATCACCACATTCCAGACGATTGATCACCCGACATTCCAAATAGGCCAGGGCATCCTCCAAAATCGGTGCGCCATTATTTGCCGTGCTGGTTTTAACCCCATTAAATCGGTCTTCCCCAGGAGAAAAAGGCTTCAGAAAATGCTTCATCAAACCCAAATAATTTCCTTCAGGCAAAATATTTAAAACAAAAGCCGCATCCGTAAAAAGTAAAGATTCGATCGCCCGTTCCTTAGCAACAGAAATTGTTAATCCTGGGGGAGAAAAAGTCGCTTGGGCAACCCAGGAAGCCAACATTGCCCCCTTTAATTCCCCCTGCTGAATCGTAACAATACAATTTGAACCCACAATGCGCCCTAGAGCCTGTTCCGTCCGTGCCGATTGGGACTCATTGACAGAAGTCTTCGGTTGACGAGCTTTTTTCGCTTTCTTCAACGTTTGGGCAAAATCCGTTCCTGCCTCCTCACAGGTTTTCAGAACTTGATCCGTCGGTTTAAACTTCACCCGAATTGCCTCAAACCCAAAACGGAAGCCTGCATCCCGAAATTTGGTTTCCAATAAATCGATCGCCTCTCCACTCCAACCAAAAGAACCGAAAACCCCTGCTAACTGACTTTTATCCGCATTGGCAAGGGTAATCCCCAGGGCCGTTTGAATCGGAGTGGGAGCATGGCCGCCGAGAGTAGGTGAGCCAAAAATAAATCCCGCCGATTGGGTAATAGCCGACTTAATTTCGTCAGGTTCAGCCACCTCTGCATTGATCGATTCCACACCGACCCCTGCTTTCGTAATACCCCTCGCGATCGCCTGGGCAAGAGTCGCCGTATTTCCGTAGGCAGAGGCATAAATCAAAGCCACCTTAAGGTCTTGAGTTTGTTGGGTACTCAACCATTGTTGATATTTACTCGTTAATTCCGTTAGACCGTAACGCACCAGCGGCCCATGACAAGGAGCATAGAGAACGGCGGATTTACTGCTTAATTTTTCTAAAGCTGTTGTGATTTGTTTGGCAGAAGGCGCGAGTAAACAATCAAAATAATAGCGTCGATCCTCTTCATACACCGTCCAACCTTCATCTAAGACTTGATCGGAACAGACATGGGCTCCAAATAATTTATCGGTAAAGAGGATCTGGGTAACAGGGTCGTAGGTACAGAGTTGATCGGGAAAACGGGGATTGGGAGTCGGGATAAATTCCAGTTGATGCCCTTGACCTAAATCCAGACTATCGCCACTTTTAATCACTTTCAGCGTAAAGGTTTGATCATCTAAAATTTGCTCTAGGGATTGGGCGGCGGGATTAGAACAAACCAGGGTAATCTGAGGCGCGATCGCGAGCAACGCTTTTAAAGTAGTCCCCCGATTGGGATTCACATGGCCCAAAATCAAATAATCCAGGGTTTTGGGGTCAAGACGTTGGGTCAGGGTTTGTAGAAAAATATTGGTAAAGGATTCCCCTGGTGGATCGAAAAGGGCTATTTTTTCCCCTTGAATGAGGTAACTATTGGCCGTTGTTCCCCGTTGCAACCCGTACTCAATTTCAAACTTGAGTCTATCCCAGGTGCGCGATCGCAAAACGAGGGTATCTAGGGCAATGGGAAATACTTGTACATCTTTAGCTTTCATAAATTTAGGTTGTTTTAGGTTAAAATTAACGATTAATTACAATTTCAATTCCATCAAAATTTTGGGTTTCAGATTCTACTTTTTTAAACATCATACGATCCGAAAGTTACACTGAATCGTCTATTTTGGCGATCGCGATCGAATCGAGAGAAGAACCCTAACGGTTATTGTAGGTTAGTTATTTGATTGATTGATCTATCCCAAGGGAACTCAAGCTAGTATTGTGGAAGACAGAGGGGTAATGGGAGGTTCGACTAACTTCACTCACGGAGCAGAAGTCCCTTACGGGAAGCCGACATCATTTCTCATCCAACCCCAGTCACACCGACCTAAAACTAATTGCTAGTGTTATGTCTAGACGAAAAAAAACCTTCCCCTGCGGACATAAAGGATACGGACAGATTTGCCACCGTTGTATCCAAGAACAAAGCACTTGGGAAGCCAAAAAACAAGAAAAGAATGAATGGCAGTCCACTTTTGCTGACGATCCCATTGATTTACGCAATTTGCCCAAAAATGTCGTGGTTAAAGCCCGCTCTATTTTGGATGGATTAGCCGATCGTCGGGATTATCGCGAGTTTCATGGTAAACGACTTAGGCACGATCGCTTTGTCATCAGTATCCCTGTGACCCGCCACTATCGGTTGATTTGTCGCGATCAAGGCAGCTTTGTGGCTCCAGAAATGGTTATTTCCCACGAAGATTATAATGTCTGTAAACCTGGAGGTTAGCGTTAAATAACGAATTTTCTTAAAATGCGATCGCCAAAGGTATTTTCCGATTAAATAATCTCTTATAAAAAACCTAAAATAGAAAAATCAAGAATTATGATGACACCGACATTTGAAAATTTAGATCTTAGATTAAATAGTTAATTTGATCGATGAAAGGGCGAACGCAATTCGCCCCTACCGATACCATCTCTAATATTTGTGTAGGGGCGCAAGGCTTGCGCCCAAGGATTATCGCAATAATGATCCAACAACTTTCTCCGCCTCTCCAAATTGATTACCCCGACAGCGATGGACAACCCATGGCCGACAATACTCTGCAATTTCAATGGATTGTCACCCTCAAAGAAAATATTGAACTTCAATTTAGCGATCGCGCTGATGTCTTTGTAGCAGGTGATTTATTATGGTATCCCGTCGAAGGAAGCAATCAAATTCGTCGCGCTCCTGATGTGCTAGTTGCCCTCGGTCGTCCCAAAGGTAAACGCGGTTCTTATCGACAATGGCAAGAAGATAATATTACGCCCCAGGTTGTCTTTGAAGTGTTATCTCCTGGCAATACCTTGGCAGAAATGGCCCTCAAATGGCAATTTTATGATCATTACGGCGTAGAAGAATATTATCTCTATGACCCTGATAAAAATGATTTGACAGGATGGCAACGTCAGGAGAATAAATTAACCGTTATTTCCGATATTGACCAGTGGCAGAGTCCCCTGTTAGGCATTCGTTGGCAATTAACCCCTGAAACTTGGCAAATTTTTCGCACGACAGGAGAACCTTTTTTTACTTTTTTAGAATTAGATCAACGCTATCAACTCGAAAAACGACGCGCTGAGCAAGAAAGCCTCCGAGCCGATCAGGAAAAATCACGGGCTGATAATGAAAAAGAGCGGGCGGATAACGCAGAAGCAGAATTGAATCGTTTACGGGAGCTTTTAGCCGAAAAAAGAATTGATTTAAATGAATAGCGATCGCCTTTAATCGTAAAATAAGATTGAGCCGCGATCGCCTTTAAAAAACGTAAAAACCATGCAAATTTATCTAGACTACAGCGCGACAACGCCCCCCCGCCCAGAAGTAATCGAAACAGTTCAGAAAACCCTGGTCGATGGCTGGGGAAATCCTTCGAGCCTTCATGGATGGGGGCAACGGTCAGCCTTGGCTCTAGAAACTGCCCGTTTGCAAGTCGCCAATTCATTAAACGCGCCCAATCCCGACTCGATTATTTTTACCTCTGGGGGAACGGAAGCAGATAATTTAGCCATTATGGGCATTGCCAGACAATATGCCCACCCCCAACACATCATCATTTCGAGCGTCGAACATTCCGCCGTTGCCGAACCTGTCCGTTTATTAGAAAGCAGAGGCTGGCAAATCACCCGTTTACCTGTGAATCTTCAAGGTCGGGTGAATCCCTTGGATCTCGTTGCCGCAATTCAGGTTAATACGGTCTTAATCTCCATTATTTACGGTCAAAGTGAAGTAGGAACCCTCCAACCCATTGAAGCCTTGGGACATATTGCGCGATCGCGGGGCATTCTCTTTCATACCGATGCGGTGCAAGTCATGGGAAGAGTTCCCTTGGATGTGCAACGTTTACCCGTCGATTTGGTTTCCCTGTCTAGCCATAAAATCTATGGTATTCAGGGTGCAGGAGCCTTATATGTGCGAGAAGGGGTGGAATTAGTTCCCTTGCTCGGTGGCGGTGGACAGGAACAACGGTTGCGCTCAGGGACTCAAGCCATGCCCGCGATCGCAGGTTTTGGAGTTGCCGCCGAATTGGCCGCCACTGAAATGAATCAAGAAATTCCTCGTTTGATTGCCCTACGCGATCGATTATTTGAAAAATTTGTCGATTCTCCCTTTTTAAAACCCACAGGCGATCGCCTCTACCGTTTACCCCATCACACCAGCTTTGTGATTACCGATCCCTGTGCCTGTGGTCTAAATGAACCGATTACAGGTAAAACCCTCGTTCGTCAATTAAATTTAGCGGGTATCGGCATCAGTGCAGGGGCCGCTTGTAATAGTGGAAAATTAAACCCCAGTCCCGTTCTGTTGGCAATGGGCTATGACGAATCAGAAGCATTAGGCGGAATTCGTTTAACCTTGGGACGAGAAATTAAGATCGCAGATATTGATTGGACGGCGATCGTCTTAGAGCAAATCCTAGAGCGATCAATGCCCCGATTAGTCGGAGTTTGTTGATTTTTTATTAAAATCAATAAAAAAGGTGGGATAAACCCACCAAACGTTTAAGAATTGCTGTTTTATTATAGGTTAAGGTCTTTAAATCGGCTGACCTCATTTGAATTA
>JBEIFD010000335.1:0-4893 GCA_040382535.1 Merismopediaceae cyanobacterium | reverse complement strand
TTCCAGAATGAATAGGGTGTCGCATCAAAAAAAGTCTAAGTCACCCGCCAAGAATTGCGATCGCCCCTAACAAAAATCAATCACAAAAAACTGTAGCTATTTATACCATTATTGTGTTCTAATAAAACTATAGACTATGGGCCAGAAAGAGGTACTAGTCTCAAAATCTCGATAAATTTTTAACCATTTCCCCAAAATCTTCAACGGGGTAAAGGAGAGTAATCACCATGACCGAATCGCTTTCGCTGTTGTCTGATACGAGCAAACGTTTAGAAAAAGCTATTAAATACGTTTCCATTTCGGAAGATGCCACTGAACGACTGAAATACCCGAAAGCCAGTTTAAGTGTCTCTATTCCCGTCCGCATGGACAATGGATCATTGCGAATTTTTCAGGGCTATCGAGTCCGTTACGACGACACTAGGGGGCCAGGTAAAGGCGGTGTGCGTTACCATCCCAATGTCAACATGGATGAAGTGCAATCCCTTGCGTTTTGGATGACTTTTAAATGTGCCTTATTGAATCTTCCCTTTGGGGGCGCAAAAGGCGGTATTACGCTCAATCCCAAGGAACTTTCTAAGCAGGAATTAGAACGATTAAGTCGCGGCTATATAGAAGCGATCGCCGACTTTATTGGCCCAGACATTGATATTTTGGCTCCCGATGTCTATACCAACGAAATGATGATGGGTTGGATGATGGATCAATACAGTATTATCCAGCGCAAAATTAGTCCAGGGGTCGTGACAGGCAAACCGATCACAATGGGGGGCAGTCAAGGACGCAATACGGCAACGGGAACGGGAGCTTTCTTTATTTTAGAAGCCATGCTCTGCAAATTTGACCTAGATCCCGCCAATACCAGCATCGCAGTGCAGGGATTGGGCAATGCGGGCATGGTAATTGCCGAACTTCTGTATAACGCAGGTTACAAAATTGTCGCTGTCAGTGATTCCCAAGGCGGAATTTATAATGAAAAAGGGCTAGATCTACCGAAAATTATTCAACATAAACTAGAAAATCGGGCGATCGCAGGAATGTATTGTAAAGATACCGTTTGCGACCTAGAAGAAAACTTGAGTATTACCAATGAAGAATTACTCGCCTTAGAAGTCGATGTTTTAGTTCCCGCCGCCCTAGAAAATCAAATTACTGAAGCGAATGCGGCCAACGTCAAAGCCAAATACATTTTTGAAGTTGCCAATGGCCCAATCACCTCGGCGGCAGATGCCATTTTAGACAGTAAAGGCATTTATGTTTTTCCGGATATTTTGGTCAATGCAGGGGGAGTCACTGTTAGTTATTTCGAGTGGGTACAAAATAGGAGCGGACTCTATTGGACTCTAACGGAAGTCAATGAACACCTTAAGCAAAAAATGGCGATCGAAGCGGAAGAAGTCTGGAAAACGGCAGAAGAGTTTGCCGTTCCCCTACGGACTGCCGCCTACATTCATGCCCTCAATCGCTTGGGTGAAGCCCTGGATGCCAAGGGAACCAGGGATTATTATCTCAATCATCACCAGGGCTAAAAATGACTTCTCATCCAGAAGATTCAAGGCAATTCACCCAATTTTTTGCAGATTCGGATGGCTGACTTCCCAGAAATTAGATTTTGATTTTAAAATTCTCTTCTGTTGTGTGACCGTCAAAAGTGTTACGATTGCCACATGAGAAGAAACGTGATAACAAGGAAGAAACGCTAAATGCAAGAATTTGAAAAGTCAATATCCTTTGACGGAAGAGATATTCGACTCAAAATCGGGATGCTCGCGCCCCAAGCTGGGGGAGCCGTCTTGATTCAGTCTGGGGATACGGCAGTTTTAGTCACCGCAACCAGAGCAGCCGGGCGAGAAGGTGTCGATTTTCTACCCCTGACCGTTGATTATGAAGAACGTCAGTATGCCGCAGGACGTATTCCTGGTGGTTTTCTGCGCCGAGAAGGCCGTCCCCCTGAAAAAGCGATTTTAACAGGTCGTTTAATTGACCGCCCCCTACGTCCTCTGTTTCCCCATTGGTTACGGGATGATATTCAGGTTATTGCCACGACTTTATCAATGGATGAAGAAGTTCCTCCTGATGTTTTAGCGGTAACAGGAGCGTCGATCGCGGTTATCTTAGCGAAAATTCCTTTCTATGGGCCAATGGCGGCTGTCCGCGTCGGTTTAGTAGGAGATGACTTTATTATTAATCCGACCTATCGAGAGATTAGTAATGGCGATCTGGATCTCGTTGTCGCGGGGACTCCTGATGGAGTTGTCATGGTGGAAGCTGGAGCCAATCAGTTGCCAGAACAGGACATCATTGAAGCGATCGATTTTGGCTATGAAGCGGTTCGAGATTTAATTGCGGCTCAACGGGAGTTGATGTCCCAGTTAGGGATTGAATTCGCAGTGGCCGAGCCTCCTGTCGAAAATGAAGCCTTGGCTCAATTCCTGAAAGAGCGTGCCGCCGAACCGATTACCAAAATTCTAGCCCAGTTTGATTTGGGTAAGGATGGACGGGATAAAGCCCTCGACGAAATTAAGGACACCGCCATTATGGAGGCGATCGCGGAATTGCCTGAAGAAGATCCCGTTAAACAATCGGTAACTGAATCGCCGAAACTGCTTCCGACGCTGTACAAAAAACTCACCAAAAAGCTGATGCGCCGTCAGATCCTAGAAGACGGAGTACGGGTCGATGGTCGAAAACTAGACGAAGTGCGACCCATTAGTTGTATGGTTGGTGTTTTACCCCAACGGGTACACGGTAGCGGTTTGTTTAATCGGGGATTAACCCAGGTTCTGTCCCTAGCAACTTTAGGATCTCCTGGGGATGCCCAGGATCTGGGTGATGATCTCCATCCCGAAGACGAAAAACGTTATCTCCATCACTATAATTTTCCTCCCTATTCCGTCGGTGAAACTCGTCCCAACCGATCGCCTGGACGACGGGAAATTGGTCATGGAGCCTTGGCTGAACGGGCCTTGCTTCCTGTATTGCCACCCCAACATCTCTTTCCCTACGTTATTCGCGTTGTTTCGGAAGTTTTATCTTCCAACGGTTCAACCTCTATGGGATCGGTCTGTGGTTCTACCCTAGCTCTGATGGATGCGGGAGTTCCCATTACCAAACCCGTCAGTGGAGCGGCGATGGGTCTGATCAAAGAAGATGAAGAAGTCCGAATCCTGACCGACATCCAAGGAATTGAAGACTTTTTGGGTGATATGGATTTCAAGGTTGCTGGTACGGATCGGGGAATTACCGCTCTCCAGATGGACATGAAAATCACTGGACTAAAAATGGAGGTCGTCGCCAAAGCCATTCAACAGGCAAGGCCCGCTCGACTCCATATTTTGGAAAAAATGTTGGGTGTGATCGCCAAACCCCGTCCCGAACTGTCTCCCTATGCTCCCCGTCTATTGACCATTAAGATTGATCCTGAAATGATTGGTCTGGTCATTGGGCCTGGTGGAAAAACCATCAAGGGTATCACCGAGCAAACGGGTTGTAAGATCGACATTGCCGACGATGGAACTGTCACCATTGCTTCTAATGAAGGTGAAAAAGCCGAAAAAGCGAAGCAAATGATCTACAACATGACCCGTAAACTCAATGAAGGGGAAGTTTATGCAGGTCGGGTGACGCGCATTATCCAAATTGGAGCCTTTGTGGAAGTTTTGCCAGGAAAAGAAGGAATGATTCACATTTCCCAACTGGCAGAAGGTCGTGTCGGACGAGTGGAGGATGAAGTTGCCGTTGGTGATGAAGTCATCGTCAAAGTCCGAGAAATCGACAGTAAAGGTCGGTTAAACTTGACTCGTTTGGGTATTCATCCCGATGAAGCGGCGGCGGCTCGTCGGTCTGCTCCTGCCTAAGCACCCTTAAGTCGATTGATTTATTAATATCAATAAAATTTCAAGTGTTCAAAATTTAAAGTGATCTTCTCACGGGAAAGTAAACTTTAGATTTTGGACTTTTTTATTGTCTAAAACGCATACAGGCAAGGGGCTTAAGCCCCTTGTTACAAAATTTTCAGCAAAATCGTTATGCAATCTAAATTCGTCACAGCTTATCGGCATTTGCCCTAGTGTAAATACCCCTTGACTAGATGAGAATAAATACTTATTCTGTAATTTACGCTAAACTTTGTTTAGAAATATAAAGAACAAATTAGTTAGTCGATTACGCAGTTAAGGATAACGAACAATGCAAACCCTCGCAAAACCCACTCTAAATAAGCATTCATCGCGTTTTAATCAACCGTTGAAAGTGATTGCCCTGGGAGATAGCCTGGTCTATGGATTTGGTGATCCCGTCGGGGGAGGATGGGTGGAGCGTTTACGTCGTTATTGGATGGAAACAGACGATCATATTCTCTACAATTTAGGAATTCGAGGCGATCGCGTGGGGCAGGTTAGTGAAAGGCTAGAACAAGAATTTCGTTATCGGGGAGAAATTCGCAACCGAGTCCCCGATTTAATTTTGCTATCGGTGGGAGTCAATGACACTCCTCGATTGGGGCGACCCGACGGAAAATCTTTTACGGATTTTGAGTTTTTCCAATCCCAGATCACCGATCTATTGGAGTAGGCACAACAACTGTGTCCCATTCTCTTTGTCGGTATGGTTCCCGTAAATGAAGAAAAAATGCCGTTTTTAGATTGCTTGTATTTTAATCACTTTGATCAATATCGCTACAAAGAATTCACCAAACACGCTTGTCAAGCAAAACAAATTCCCTACCTAGACCTGTTTGAATTATGGCAGCATCGGGGAGACGAATGGGGGCGATCGCATCTCGGTGAAGATGGGCTTCATCCCAATGTGGCGGGCTATAAAGCATTGTTAGATGATGTTTTAAACTGGCATCCCTTGCAATCCTTCGCTCTTCGTGCAGGTATCGCTTAGCGT
>JBEIFD010000334.1:0-4898 GCA_040382535.1 Merismopediaceae cyanobacterium | reverse complement strand
CTTACACCTGATACGGCCTCAACCCAAGTGATTTCCCGCGATATTCACGCTGAATACGTCCAACAATTGGCTTTGCTTGGAGCCTCTTTAGAACGTTTCGCCGTAGAAATTCGGAATTTACAACGGACAGATGTGTTAGAAGTCGAAGAATACTTCTCAAAAGGTCAAAAAGGCTCGTCGGCAATGCCCCACAAACGCAATCCCATTCGTTCGGAACGCTTGACGGGAATGGCCAGAATTATTCGGGGTCATGCAGTCGCGGCTCTCGAAAATGTGGCTCTTTGGCACGAACGGGATATTTCCCATAGTTCGGTGGAACGGGTTGTTTTTCCTGACAGTTGCATTTTGACCCACTTCATGGTTCAGGAAATGACAGATTTAGTGAAAAATTTGTTAGTTTATCCCGAAAATATGCAGCGCAATATGAATGTCTATGGCGGGGTTATTTTCAGCCAAAGAGTCATGTTAACCTTGGTTGAAAAGGGAATGAGCCGAGAAGATGCCTATAAAGTGGTTCAGGGTTGCGCCCACCAAGCTTGGAATAAAATTGATGGTAATTTCCAAGGATTAATTTCTCAAGATCCCCAGGTGACTCAACTATTATCAACGGAAGAAATTGCGTCTTGTTTTGATCCCCAACATCATCTCAAAAATCTTGATCACATCTATCAACGTTTAGATATTTAATTCTCAGCATTGTTAAATTTAGCCCCCTAAATCCCCCAATGCTGGGGGACTTTCTACTCCATTAGTTCCCCCCAAAGTTGGGGGGCTAGGGGGGCAAATCAGCAATATTCACCATTACTTCTATTCATAATGGGACTGCTAGAAGCACAGGTTCACCACTCTTTGAAGGAATTTTTGCGGCAACAGCCCCAGTCCCTCTGGACTCATCATTTAACCATGGCCAGATTGATTTCTCGCGCCTTACGTTTGCAACGATCTGCCCTTATTCAGACAGGAAGTTCTCCGTCTCGCTATTATTTAAGTTATTTATTACCTGCTCTTTTAAGTGAACAACCGATTCTTTTAGTCGTCAGCGATCGCATTAAGGAACAATTAGAAAAGATTGAAATTCCCCAACTTCAACAATGGTTACATCAACATCAAGGGTCAATTTCAATAGAAAATCTAATCATTACCACGCCCCAAATTTGGTTACGCGATCGTCTAGAAAAAAATGATAATTTTCCTACTAATATCACCACCGTTATCGATCAAGCCGATTATTTAGAAGAATGGGCAAGAGATTATTTAAGCCTAACTTTAAATTCAGAAAATTGGGAACAATTAATGCACGCCGTTCCCCAACACCAGGAATTAATTCGAGAAACCCGTATTTATTTAACAAAAGCCCTATTTCTCCATCCTCCCAATCCCTACGACTGTTATTTATTAGAAAAAGCAGAAAAAGAATATCTCAGCTATTTATTAAATAAATTAGAAAAAAGTTTACCCGAAAAAAATAATTTTCTATTACCCTTTCAATCATTCTGGCAAGAATGGCAAGAAACCGAAGGCAATCAATTACTTTGGGCGACCATTAATCGTGAAAAAGGACAATTTACTCTTCACCTAAGTCCCATTGATTTAGCCAATTATCTTAAACCCCTATGGCAAGTTCCACTAGTCATGATTGGTAGCTTTTTAGATGCTGATAAAGACGCTACCACGTTTCGGAAAAATATTGGTTTAGAAGATTTACTTTGCTTAAAATTTTTACCCAGTCGTCAGAGTCAATCCATCCAACTCTATTTACCCGATCGCCTTCCCTTGCCTAATACTCCCGAATTTAAAGGCGTAATTTTTGAACAGATTCAACAATTAATTCGTATCACCTTCAATCAACATCAACAAAATTCATCTTTTAAAACCTCTAATAATATTGTTATTCTTTTAGATGACGTTCCCCTAAAAGCCCAATTAGGGTCTATTTTAGCCGCCGAGTTTGGTACAAAAGTTCAAATCGAAAACACACATTTATCCCAAAATAGTATTCTAATTAGTGGTTGGGATTTTTGGCATTACCATCAAGACGATCTACCTCTACCGCAATTATTAATTATTGCTACTTTACCTTTACCATCCTTGGAACATCCCTTAGTCGCCAGTCGAGTGAATTACTATAAACGTCAGCATCAAGATTGGTTTCGGAGCTATTTATTACCAACAGCATTGCAAGCAATTCAACGAGCCGTTATGCCCTTAAGAGAATCCCAAGGAATTGTCACAATTCTAGATAGTCGGGTCAATTCCCATAGCTATGGAAAAAGGATTTTAGGAGCCTTAGAACCCTATGCAAAAAGTAATTACATTGATGATAGCTGGTTTAAAAATTAATAAAAAAAATAATTTTGTATCACTTAAATTATCGTAGGGACATAATATATTATGTCCTTATGTATTGTGTCCTGATTAAAATTGTCAAAGAGGTTTTAGCATGGTTAAAGATTGAGTTTGAAAACCCATATTTTGATAAAGGTTAACCGCCGCTTGATTTTGTGGAAAAACCTGCAATCCGATCTGTCGATCGCCTCTTATTTTAGCCCAACTTTCTGCTTGTTGTAACAGAATTTTAGCAATGCCCCGACGACGATATTCAGGAACAACATACAGTAAAAAAATATGAGCGTAACGACCACCATTAATCTGATCAATGGCATTTCCCATCCACAATCCTGCGATCGGTAAAATTAGATTAGGAGTCGGCGATACATTACGCTCGGATTCTATCCACCAGAGGGGCGTTTCTGTCGAAAAATATTGGTCAACGGTAATGCTCAAATGATTAAAATCTTTCTGATTAGGAAAAAGTTCTTGATACATCAAATTCATGAATTGAATCAATTGGGCTTTATCTTTGCTCGCTCCTTTAATAACGCGATCGCGTAGCGACACTTGGTGATCGCTGATTTTAAATTCCATGTTTATCTTGTAAATAATGGTTGCTCTTCAACTATTTTAGGGAATTCTGGCTTTAGGACATATTTTCCCAAATGGAGATATTATAAAAAATCCCGCAATAGGTCTGATCAGAAAAATGTCATTGAATTTAAAATTCACCAACCTTCGTATAAATAAATTTATCCCAATTTTTAAGGCAAGCTTTATAATGTCATTAAGATTTATCCACAGATTTTTGCTATCTGGCGATCAAATCAATTGTCGTTTTTATTATTCCTAAAAAAGCTAATGTTTGGACAATCTCCCAAAAATATTGATGATAATGATACGTCAGATTTAGAATCTATTTTATTTTCTCAAGAATCAGAACAAAGTGAAATTGACATGACTATTAATGATACAGAATCAACCCTATCCAACTCTTACGCTCAGCCCGAAGTCGTTAATATCGTCGAGAAAATTAGCGGGATTCTTTCACCCTATTTTATTGTCTTAGTGGGTTTATTTCTCTATGAGAATAATTTTTTCATTGGAACACTGTTGATTTTTGTGGGAATCTTCTCTTTATTAAAACTGTCTTGGAAAGATATTAAGTTAGTTTTAGATCAAGTTCAAAAATTCTTTAAGTCCGATTCTAATATTTCTTGAATTGAGTTTTAATTACTTTACAATAATCGATAACTTACGAGTAAATTTAGTTTATTCTAGGGTTTTTCGAGAGAGGAAATATTTTTGATAACTTGGTCATAACCAATTGTATTTTTTTGTTTTTTGTACAATTCAGCCGCTTTTTTAAAGTCTTTAATTGCTTGATTTTTATCTTTTAACTTTAACCATAGATTGCCTCTTTCTTCATAGGCTTCTGCTAGATTAGTATCAATTTTAATCGCTTTGTTATAGTCAGCGATCGCGTCTTGTTTATCTCCTAACTTGGCCTTAGCAAGTCCTCGATTGTAATAAGCATCGGCATAATGGGGATAGGCCAGAATCAGACGAGAAAAAATCTGAATCGCACCTAAATAATTGCCTTTCATTCCTTGATCCATTCCTTCAATTAACTGTTCTTCTATTTCCTCCGATGGTTTAAATGGGATTGTTTTTTGAGACAGGATAAATGAAGGAAACAAAAATTCTTGATGATACAATAAATTATTATGCGGTGATGCACTCAAGAATAATCCCATCAAGGAGCCAAAGATTTTGTTTTTTATCATTGTTCTTTTGGAAATGCAAGAGTATCAAAAATTATTACAAAACATTCTATAACCCTATGTAGGGCAAGAGAGTCGGTAAATCTTCTTTTTCTGGGCCAATCGCTAAAAACCTTATAGCGAAAGAATTCCATGATTTAGACGAGATGCTCCTGCCTCTCAACGACGATAACACTATAAATAATGGACGGTATTTTGTTCTAGTTTTATATGCTTACGTTTTTGTAATTCGGAAATAATTTTATTTATATCAGAGTCAGAAATTCCACCTTGAAACTGAAACATGGATTTAATTGAATTTATTAAGGATTGTCTCTTGACAGGTTTTAACTTCAAAAGTCTTCCCACCACATACTCAATAGTATCTAGCTCTTTTAGTGGTTCTTTTTTAGTTTTAGCGTTCTCCAACACTTCTTGTTTTGCTCTATTTTGAGGATTTTCATTTTCTTCCTCCTTTCTGGCTATTTGTATTAGCAATTGTGCAAGACGAAGTTTATCTCTATAGCTCAACTGTTCACAAGCTAACGCAATTACATCATAGTTCACCTTTTTCAACCCCTTTGTTCTTAGTAAAGCTATTGTCTGTTTCAGATTGTACCTGAACAGAAGAATCTATGACAACTGAAAAAGTAATTTTGACCTTGACTTATTTAAAATAATGATCGCCCCAAATCTCTCAAACATCAACCCAATCAATGATAATAAAAAGATAGTCGCTTAACTGAGGAAACCGTGTGCTGCTAACCAAAGGCGTAGAAGTTGAAATTTATACAGGCACTCCCG
>JBEIFD010000333.1:0-4899 GCA_040382535.1 Merismopediaceae cyanobacterium | reverse complement strand
GCTTCTCGAATAGCTTCCCGTACAGAAATCGCTAATACAAAAGGAGGTTCCCCCACCGCCTTAGAGCCAAAAATAACGCCATTTTGGGCCGCTCGTTCTAGGAGGTGAACTTCAAAATGTTCAGGAATTTCACTAACCGTCGGACTCTTATAGGTGCTAGGGGCATCTGTCCGTAATCGACCCTGGGCATCCCAGAACAATTCTTCCATCGTTAGCCAACCCATGCCCTGCACAAAACCGCCTTCAATTTGTCCTTTATCGACAATGGGATTGATCGATTCCCCCGCATCTTGGACAATATCAATCGCCCGTAGCTTAAAGGTTCCCGTGAAACCATCCACTTCCACTTCACTAACGGAAGCTCCGTAGCAGAAATAATAAAAGGGTCGGCCTTTGCCCGTTTGCGTATCGTAGTAAATATTAGGAGTGCGATAATAGCCCGTCGCCGACAAACTGATGCGATCCAGATAGGCTTGTTTAATGACTTCATCAAAGGAAATCCGATCCCAGGGATGGCCCGCACAATAAATCCAGTCATCTTCAAAAATTAATTCTTCGGGGGCGTAAAGATTCAATAATTTAGCCGCAACGGGAGCTAGGCGTTCTTTGATCACTTCACAGGCATTTTTAACCGCTTGTCCATTGAGATCTGACCCCGTAGAAGCGGCAGTAGCGGAGGTGTTGGGGACTTTATCCGTACTGGTGGGCATCATACGAAAACGGTCATAATCCACGCCCAAGGATTTAGCGGCAACCTGGATCATTTTGGTATGTAAACCCTGACCCATCTCGGTTCCACCATGATTAAGCTGGATACTACCATCCAGATAAATGACCAGGAAAGCCCCTGCCTGGTTATATTCGGTTTTGGTAAAAGAAATGCCAAATTTGACGGGGGTAATGGCAATACCTCGTTTTTTAAAGGCATTAGACCGATTAAAAGCTTTGATCTCTTCTTTTCGTTTTTTAAAGTCCGCATCAATTTTCACCTGATCCCACACCTTGAAGGTGCGATTATCGAGGATTTCCTGCCCATAGTGGGTGGTGTTGGTTTCTCCCCGACCGTGATAAAAATTGCGCTCTCGGACGATATCGGCGGGTAAATTCAATTGACGAGCGATGCAGTCCATGATTTCTTCAATAACCAGAATCCCTTGGGGGCCACCAAATCCCCGAAAGGCAGTATTAGAAACGGTATGGGTTCGGACAATGTGTCCCCGTATGGCGAGATTGGGGATGTAATAGGCATTATCAATGTGAAAAAGGGCGCGTTGCAACACAGGGAGGGATAAATCCATGCTCCAACCCCCGTTAGCGTATAAATCCACATCTAGGGCGGTAATTTTGCCATCGGTACCGAAGCCGACTTTATATTTTCCTAGAAAGCCATGACGTTTGCCTGTCATTTGCATATCCTGGCTTCGTTTGAGACGAACTCGCGCCGATCGCCCTGTTTTCTGAGCGGCTAAAGTGGCGATCGCGGCTCCAATATTAGCCTGACTTTCTTTTCCCCCAAACCCGCCCCCCATGCGTAAACAAGTGACAACGACTCGATTGCGAGGAATACCCAGAACCCGTCCCATAATCAGTTGGGTTTCACTGGGATGTTGAGTAGAACAATAGACTTGATAATTTCCTTCACCATCGGGAATCGTCCAGGTCGCCTGGGTTTCTAGGTAAAAATGATCCTGTCCCCCCATTTCCAATTCACCCTCTAGCTGATAATCCGACTCATTGAGGTGACAGAGGGGATCTCCTCTGCCCATGATGAGGGGTTCCATCATATAACTATTGGCTGCGATCGCCTCCTTAATGGTCAAAATCGGCGGTAGGGGTTCGTAGTTTACTATCACCTTTTCCGCTCCTCGTCGGGCGGCATCTTCCGCTTCCCCTGCAACCCAAACGATCGCCTGACCGCAGTAGCTTACCTCATCCTGGGGTAAGAGAATTTCATCGTGAAAAATTGGCCCTGTATCATTTTCTCCCGTCACATCCTTTGCCGTAATAATCGTTACTACGCCCTCTACCTGGGAGGCGATTGTCAAATCTAGACTAAATTTTGCTCTAGCCTGGGTTGAAAGAACGGGGCAAATATGGAGCATATCACTGGGAAGGCGTTGATCATCAGTGTAAACCGCTTTCCCTGTGACGTGCTGTTTGGCACTTTCATGGCTTTTTAATTTGTGATGCACACTCATGATCTATTTGACCTCCAAAGGATAGGTTTCAATGCCACCGAATTCAACGAAAAATTTTTCAAAAAGGTTAGCAATCAGGGATTTGCGGTATTCCGCACTGCCTCTAAAATCGGACAAGGGCGTAAAGGTTTCTTTGAGGGCTGCTTTTGCCTGTTGTATGACGACTGTATTCCAAGGCTGTCCGACTAGCATTTCTTCTACATTTTTCGCCCGAATAGGAATAGCCGCCACTCCTCCATAGGCCAGTCTCGCCTGCACAACCTTTTTGGCAGAATCGAGATCAATACAAAACGCCGCCGCCACAATACTGATATCATCCGTTCCCCGTTTACCAATTTTATAGGATTGACTCAGGCGAGTGACTGCTCCTGGTGGTAGATTTCGGGGAATATGAACCGAAACAATGACTTCCCCTTGCTGTAAATCCGTTTGACGATAGCCATGAAAGAAGTCGGCCAGGGCGATCGTCCGAGTCCCATTTTTTCCTGCAATCTTTAACTGAGCATCCAAGGAAAGCAAAACAGGGGGTAAATCTCCAATGGGAGAGCCGACCGCAATATTTCCTCCCAGGGTAGCGCGATTACGAATTTGACGAGCGGCAAACCAATGGATCATTTCATCCATACTAGGAAAAATTCCCCGCGATCGCTCTTCAATCTGACTGAGGGGAACACCTGCCCCTATTTCAAGCCATTCGTCCGTAATATTAAACGTTTTTAATTCTTGAACGGCTTCTAAGGAAATTAGCACAGGAAACTCGCGACGATGGTGACTGAGTTCTAATCCCAAATCCGTGCCGCCCCCAATGAGAACCCCATCAGGATGCTCTTGCAATAAATTCAATACTTCATCCAAACTGGTTGGGCGATAAAACTGGTAATTGTCATCTTGATAGGAAAACGCAAGGATTTCAGGAGCCGCGATCGCCAATTTTTGACTAAAATCATCATCAGCCTTGGTATTAGTAACCCTTTGGGCCGCTTCACGAATGGGCAGATATCCCGTACAGCGACAAAGATTGCCCTCAATCGAGACATCATCGACTTTTCCATCGTAATAGCCCGCAAACATACTCATAATAAACCCAGGCGTACAATAACCACACTGGGAACCGCCTGTGGCTACCATTGCAGACTGGACGGGATGGAGTTGCCCATTGGCGATGCCTTCGACTGTAATCACTTCTCTGCCTGCGAGGGAACCCAGGGGAATCAGACAACTATTCATTGCTTGATAATGGGCTTTTCCATCGGCTCCTTGACCGACCACCACTACCGTACAGGCTCCACAATCTCCATCGCCACAGCCTTCTTTGGTTCCCACATAACCGTGTTGACGCAAATATTCCAGGAGGGTCGTAGTCGGCGGTGAATCGTTAATCCGCAGTTTTTTTCCGTTTAATTGGATTTCTAAAGAGCTACTAGCCGTTGAGAGCATTTTAAAATTGGGGAAATTTTCTAATATTTTTGATAATTAAGACTTTTAAAAAATTCAATTAATTGATGGTTAACTAAAAATAAGCTGTCACAAATCTAGATTACATAGTGATTCTGCTAAAAGTCTTATAACAAGGAGCTTAAGACCATTGCCTGTATATATTTTAAATAATTAAAAGTTTACCAACAGTTTAGAGAAAATGGTGAAATTAAGCTCTTAAGCCTACCAATGTGTGTATACCGTATACAATAATACTTCAATGTTCTGTGTCTTATGATACAAATCTGATGAAGGGTGCAAAAAATTTCCATTCAGTCGGTATACTGTATTCAGTTAAAAATTTGTTTTTACGACTTAAATCGATTTTAATTTTCAGGAGTTGTGTTTTGTCCCCTTCTTCGCGATCGCTTCCCCGTCAGCAAAACCTTCAGCAATTGGCCTATCACGCGATCAGGACTGCTATTTTGTCGGGAGAAATAGAATCGGGAGAAAGATTAATTGAAACCCAATTGGCTCAACGTTTTCAAGTCAGTCGTACCCCCATTCGAGAGGCGATCGCCTTGCTGGAACATGAAAATCTAGCTCAAGTTGATGAAAATGGTGTTTTGAGGGTGACGAAAATTTCTGCTAAGGATGTGGCCCAACTCTATGATTGTCGGCTTGCCCTAGAAAAATTATCAGTACAAGGTGCGGCTCTGAATGCAACCCCAGAACAATTGCAGGAATTAAATTCCCTGGTTGTCAAAGCCGAAGAAGTTTTTCAATCCAACGGCGATCGCCCTCATTTAGAGCTTTTGGATTTGGATTATCAATTTCATGGACTATTAGCCCAAAGTTCGGGTAATCCTTGGTTAGTTAGCCTATTAGAACAGGTTTTTGACAAAATGTTATTACTGCGGATTCAAACGATGAAACGCAATCCCCAAGTTCTAGAAGTACGGGTAGAACATCGTCGTATTTATGATGCGATCGCCAAGCATGATCCCAACGAAGCCATCAACGCGATCGCAGAACATTTGATGGCAGCTAAAGTGCGGGTGGTGAATGAAGTTTATCAAATTGACCTGGTGGAGTTGACTTAAATAGGCCTGATTCCGAATTAGTTTGTGTCTTCTTGTATTTCTAAAAGCTTCTTGCTCAAGGGCTTTACGGAAAAACATACATCAAACATCGTCTTTTGTACCTTCCAATGAGTGTTATTGAGCGAAAAACACGCCATTAAAGAACTTTTGAACGGGATTCAGGAGGCTCAAAGCCTTATTCT
>JBEIFD010000332.1:0-4902 GCA_040382535.1 Merismopediaceae cyanobacterium | reverse complement strand
TCAGGGTATATGTAATTATTTTTATGATCGAGTTACTAGTGGAATGATGGAGGGCATTAATAATAAAATCGGATCTCTGGGAATCATGGTTATAAATAAAACTAATCAAAGAAAGCGGCAAGAAGTCTCATACGTAAATTGTCAAAATTGGTAAAGCCATAAGCCTGCCGCTTAATCAGCTTGATTTTATTATTAATGCCCTCCATCATTCCACTAGTAACTCGATCATAAAAATAATTACATATACCCTGAAGATGATTCTTAATAGTTTTGATGGAATCATTATAAAACTTGGCAGCTTTTTTCATCCATTCTTGTAGCAATATCTCTGCTTCTTCGGGAGTTTGATGAGTTTCGTATATCTCTCTAAACTCTTCCTTTAAAAAATAAGCATCTTTTAGTCTTTGTGAACAATCAAGAACTATTTTAAGATTATTTCTTTGCTCTTCATTGAGGTCTTTATTGTTTTTCATCAATAAATACTTAATGTGCTTAATTTTGAGTTTTTCGATTTTGTTTTTACATTGTTTTCTGATTGTATTTAGTTCTTCATTTACAATTTTCATAACATGAAATCTATCATAGGTTATCCTTGCATTAGGAAACACTTTCTGAATAACTCTAGTAAAGCCACCCCACATATCTACGCTGACTTCAAGCACAGCTTCTCTTTGCTCTAATGACCAACCCATCAGGGTTCTTATTATATCTTCTTGCTGATGTGAATCAATAACTTCTACTAATATTCCTGCTTCTAAATCACACATTACTGTCGCAAACTGCTTATATCCTTTACGATGACTAAATTCATCAATGCTTAACTTCTTGGGCAATACTAACTTTTTTTTCTGAGCGAATCTCTCTTCAAAAATACCTTTTATCTGATCATAGGTTAGTGACTCTTCTTTGGCTATTTGTGTAATAGTAGAAACCCTCACTCTCTCAAAGAGGTAATTTTTATATCTCTCTGTTATTTGTCTAGGAAAATCAATGAAATCTAATCGCTCAGTAAAATATTTTTTACAATCTTTACAATAAAATTGACGACGACCAATTTCTAGAATTGTTATTTTTCCTAGTATTGATATGTCTCTGACTTTCAATCTTCTGATTTGGTTAATTTCTTCTGTCTCGCTCTTACAACATGAACAACTACTTTTATCTTTAAAATATCCTAATCTCAGGATTACTTTATCTGCTTCTATTTGATAGTTTTCTACGGTAATTCCATCAAATTTCAATAATTCTTCTGCAAAAAACATTTTTATGTCCTATCCTTGGTGATGTGTTCATATTTACAGTTTACACCATGATTCCCAGAGAGCCTTCATTACACGGCGATCGCTGACCATCCAACCATGAACCACAACGGGAACAGAAATTTCTTGGCCTATCCCCATTTTGGAACTGTGAGCAGGCAAAATCATTAAATCGTAGGGAGTCCAAAGATTCGTCACTTGAATTTGGCTTAAATATTCATCATGATCTCGATTTAAATCCTGTAAAAAATGGCTATTCATCCGCATTTGGATGATTCCTTTCAGGGATAGGGAATAGGCTGTTAAAGTGCCATTATTAGGAGCAGAAATTGTGATATATCGCTTTACCCGTTCCACACCTCCCAATCGTTGCAAATAATAACGAGTCACCAATCCTCCCATGCTGAATCCCAACAGATCAATACTTTGTCCAGATTCAAAAGTTCGATCCACATAATCCGCCACTTGTTTAGCTAGGTCATTCAAAGGAGCAGAACCATCATTGGGTTTGAGATTAATACTATGGACAGACCAACCTAATTGCTCAAGGTAGGCAGATAGTTCTTTAAACTTGGCAACAGTGTCATAAATTCCATGTACCAACAGAACGGGATTATGTTCCATGACGTTTTTCCTGTTTATTCATTTATTCCAAGGCGATCGCGTTTTTGTTTAATCGGGATCGGCGATCGTTTTTAGCCAATTTCTTCAGGATTAATCCCCAGGGAACGCAGGTAGGATGCCAACGTATCGGCTCGGAGCTTTTCCTGTTCAGCTCGGAGAGTTTCCTGTTCGGCTCGGAGAGTTTCCTGTTTTGCGATCGCCATTTCCTGTAAAGCTGTTTCCTGGGGAGTGGGGACTAATTCTTCCTCTGACGTAAAATAACGGAGTTTTCCCTCTTCAACACCCAAATAAAGCTCTAATTCCTCACTCCAACGCTTATTATTGACACTCCCCACGCATAAATGCGGGGGATTCTTAAACAGCCCAAAAACGGACTCTTAACGGCGTAGTCAATGCGCCTCTACCAACTCCACTTAGATCAAGTCCAAGTGTTGTCGCTACTTTTCTGATTATGTTTGCGGCCCCGTTACAGTCCGAGTTAATGTACCAATTATTTGCGGTTCTATACAGCCCACGCTTAACTCTTTTGCCAGATTCTTTCCACCCTTCGGGTTTTTCGCCAAATGTAGGTAGAGAGTCGGAATCTAGAAAAGAAGCCTTAGAGGTATAGGACTCTTCGGTTTCAACGAATTTGATGCCGTATTGTTCACATAGTTGAGCGATACGGTCTTTTAACCTGCCCGTTGGAATTTGAACAAACTTTTGGTTGGTTTTAGATCCCATATGGGCGGAATCTTTTTGACCTTTATTCCATCCAAAAACGATAGTTCCGATTTGGTTATCAAGGCAATGGTTAATCACTAGCCTAGCGGCTTTGTTGATAGCATCTCTGACTTGTCTATTTCGTTTTTCGGTGATAAAAGCTAGTTGTTTAGACCAAAATCCTTGGGGTTGATTCTCTTTGAGGATAGATGTTCTCTTGTTGTACCACTGATTTAAAGACTTGAGATGTTTTCCATCAATAATAAAGCTAGTACCGATATTGGAAATACAGGTTAACCAGTTATTTATTCCATGATCAATTCCTAAAACTTTTATCGGGTCAATTGTTGATTGAATCGTTTCTACCTTATAAATTAATTCAAGATAAAAGCAACCATTTCTAGGAAGTATTCTATATTCTTTGATGATTGAATACTCTAGATTACTTGGCATCGGAATATAAAAAGCATCTATTCCAAACCATGCCTTAACCTGATTCCCCAAAGGAAATCGAAGCGTCCCGTTCTTAAGCTTTACCGCTTGTGATGGATAAGTTACTAAAGCAAGCCCGCCTTTACGGTATTTCGGAAGCTTAGGTGTTTCAGAAATAGTTCCTTTGCTAAATGCTTTTAGCAGTCCCTTAAACGATTTGAATGATTCTGCTACCGTTGTTAAAGACTGTTGAGCCACTTGGGATTGCAAAGCTTTGAAGTGAGGATTATTCCCTACTTCTTTATGCAGGTCAAACTTAGTAGGGATTTTACCAGTCTTGAAAAACAATTGCCTTGAATAATAAATACCGCAATTAGTTAGCTTTGCAGATTCCGAACAAATATACTCAAGAATTGCCTTAAGTTCTTTGTCTAAAGGAATTAAAGTTTGTTGGCATCCATAATTAGACATTCAACACTTCTCCCCAAACTCTAACGGGTTCACCAAAAACATACACAACGCCTGCATTGCGCTTTTTGATTGCGCCGCCACCACTTTTTTTCAGCCAACACTCTGCTTCCTCTAAAGTCCAAAAATATGATGCTCTGTGGTCTGGATGTTTATTGTTGTCCTGAGCAAAAAAAAATTTCTTTCTAGACATTTTTTTGATCCTCAATATATTTTTTTATGACTGAGATTGGTGCGCCCCCTACGGTTGAACAAAAATAGCTATTTGTCCAAAGAGTAGGGATACGACTTTTTAGCCAAGGAAATTCTTCTCTTAAAATTCGCGAAGATCTTCCTTTCATGTATCTAATTAATTTAGCAATCCCAAATTGTGGGTCACATTCAACCAATACATGAACATGATCTGGCATTACTTCCATCTCAATTAGTTCAGACTTGAATTCCTCACAGACTGAGATTAGAATTTCCTTAAGCCGAGCATCGACTCCATGAATCAATACTTTTCGCCTGTATTTTGGACACCAGACGACATGGTACTTGCAGGAGTATGTGACATTGTTGTTGGACTTGAACTTGCTACTCATGAAAATAGTATATAGCATCAAGTCATATAATGACAATGATAGATATCAACTTTGCTTGAGATTAACTTCTTCAAGGTGGCTAAAGCCACCACCGTGTTCATCCCCACGCCTAAAGTCGGGGGCTTTCCACTCGCTTTTCGGTAAGAGTTAGAGGTATTTCTTGATAATTATGACCCACTAAGCGATAACCCATAAATTCCAGACTATCGGGAGCAAACCAAAAATATTCAGGGGTTCTAAAACGATCTTGATAAAGTTGTTTTTTGATGCCGCGATCGACATTTTCCGTACTTTCTGATAGTAATTCGATAATTAAATTGGGATACTGTCCGTCCTCTTCCCAAACTACCCAAGAAGCGCGGGGATGACCACTCACTCCGTTAACTAAGAAAAAATCTGGCCCGCGAAAATCTCGATTTTTGAGTTGCTGACGACTAAAGTAAATGGTTAAATTCGCCCCAATAAAATAATCATTTCTATCTCGCCAATACCACTCTAAAGAGGTAACAAGCAGAAGAAGTTGGAAATAATGCAAAGAACTTTCCATTTCAGGTTCATCACTCATCAAAACACGGGCATCGGGCATTTTTTCGGAGAATTGTAGAGCAGTTTGATACATTGGACTTCTCCTAGGGCGGGCAAATGATTCAATTATAACAATTCAACGGCTGATTGTTCACTGGCTAAATAAGCAGCAATTCTAAATTTGAAAAATCAGGAGGAATTAGCGGGGAGCAGAGGGTCAAATTGCTCAAGCATAAAATCAAGAAGGTGTTGCCAGTGATCAAAGACAAAATAAGTAGTAAGAGTGCGTAAGTCCGAAAAAAAACGTC
>JBEIFD010000331.1:0-4907 GCA_040382535.1 Merismopediaceae cyanobacterium | reverse complement strand
GGCGAATTATCAAGTTGAGTCTATTTTGCTAAATTTTTTAGAGCAACAGGAAAAACTCTTAGGGAAAACTCATGAAAAACTGATTGAAACACTCAATAATCTTTATAATATTTACTCAAAGCAAGGTAAAACAACTGAAGCGGTAGCAATAATGCGAAGAAAGGAGGAACTTGAAGAATTATACAAGCCTCAAGAAATTATTTTAGCTGCTAGTGATGCTTGTTGGATGCGGGTATTTATTGGTGAGCAAGAGACCGATCCAATTCTTGATAGTTCTTATATTCGTTTTAATGTTAGTCCAGATAAAATTTTCACGCCACCATTAACATTAAATATAGAAAATGAGATTATGAACTCAGGAGAAGCTATAGACATAAAAAAATCAGATAATAACATTGAATTGAATACAAATAAACAAATCCATGTTATATACCTAGTTCAAGAAATTCGTGTTTTATTAAGTCAGATTTTTGAAAATTTTCAATTGATCGTTGAGCCTGATACAAACAAAATACGATTATTAAAAAGAATATGGAATGATATTAAGCTTTTATTTCATAAATTTGATTTTCAAGAAGACGGGCAATACTTAATCCATAAAATTAAAACAAGTCAATTTTCTAGACAACTTAAAAAATTTCTCAAAAATCCCAATAATATTTCTCATTCAGCAATTCTCGTTACATTTATAATTCCTATCATCATATTTTTTACTATCGGTCAAGAGAACAACTTTCCTTTCACATTCAAAGAAGTAATACTCACTCAAAATCCTGCTTTATTATTAAGAAAATTAATTTCAATTTTGTGCTTTGGTTTTTTTACTATTGTAGTTTTAGGCAGTTTAGCTATCACACCAATCTTGAATATATCTAAACTCTCTAACCCTTCTAATATTGACCTAATCATATTCCCAAACCTAATCAGTTATTCCTTTACAAACAAATTATCAGAACGTGAGCAAAAATGGTTGATTTTCCCGACAATAAGCTTTATTCCTCTTTATTTACTGACATTTTTAATAATTACAATTAGTGCGATTTTTGTAGGAATATCCCTAACAAAAGAGACCGCAATTGATTGGACAATGACATTAACAACTCAACCCTATTGGTTAATTATTATCTCGATTGGTTTTTTAACTTGGCTTGGCGATGTAGGAGAATGGATACTTAGAAAACAACGATACAAACTCAGCAATATTGCTGCTGCGATTGTCGGTGCGATTGTTGCGAACTTATTAGGAAATTACTTAAATCAAGTTTTTGGGAAACACTTTGATCCTAATTCCCTATTATTTAATTCTAGCCTTGCTGCCCTTGGGGGATACATAAACGCAACTCATGATAGAAACGCAACTCATAATATAAAAAATAAAAATTTTATTGGTGCATTAGGAGCCGCATTAGCCAGTGTCTATTTTATTAATAAATATTCTCTTCAAGTATTTTCCTTGATTACTCCCAGTATAGAAGCCTTATCCGAAAAAATTCTTTATCTTATCGGGCTATTAATTGGTATTTTGTCAGGAGGATTTATAGGCGGATTTGTCGGCTTATTGATCGGATTATTCATTGCAATTTTATTCGCTTTTGCTACGTTCTACTTCTCTTTCGGGGTGTATCACTTAGCCCAGCAAGTAATGAACGATTTTCAAGAAAGAGGCTATAGTAAAACCTTTACTAGCATTATTTTGATGATCATTACCTTATTCGGTAGTGGATTTGGCTTAATACTTAGTCTTATTTTTTAGATTAAGAATTTAAGGTTAATAGTGCGATCGCTTTTTTACTTGAGGTTAAGGAGCGATCGCGTATTTTGTTGACATTAGTTTAGATCGGCTGGGAAGTAACTTTGCAAATATTTGAGAGTGAGCCGTTTCGTTTCTGTCACCAGTCGTTGTCGAAACGTTTTCTCTTGACTGAGAGATAGCCATAGTAGGGTTCCGATCGCTTTTACCAACACAAAGGCAATCGCTTCATAATCCGCAGGCTCTAAACTGGCATCGCGTTTCGCTAAGGCACTTGCTAAATCTTGAATCAATTGGGCATCGGTTGCCGCATCAATTTCTTCTAATTCGGGTATGGTTCCCTGAACCTCCATAAAAATGGCATAGTAGCTGGGATTCTCCGTAAAGAAGCGATCGGTGGTATCAATCAATTGGTTCATGTAATCTGACAAAGAGAGTCTGGCTAATTCAGCCTCATCAATGACGGTGAGTTCTTGATGCAACTTTTCTGCATAACGGAGGGCCAACGCTTGCAGAATGGCGGTTTTGTCGTGAAAAAACTGATACAGCGACCCAATGGGAACTTCGGCACGAGCGGCGATCGCGTTGGTGGTGGTGGCGGCGTAACCCTGGCTGGCAAACAGATCTTCAGCCCCATCTAAAATGCGATTGACTCGCTCCTGACTACGAGCTTGTCGGGGTTTGCGGCGCATCCCGCCTACCGTTGATGGATTTTCTGACATCGGCTTTTTGCTGATCTCCAAAATAAAATGAGGACTACTCACATTTCCACTTGACAAAACATGAGGCTTGCTCATATCATGAGAATATGAGTGATGCTCACATATTAACTTGATTTGTACCAGGGAGTCCTGTTATGTCCCAGAATTTTCTGATGCCAAACACTGTTTCTGCCAAAAAGTGTTTTTGGAATCTTCGGCAATACCTCCACATTGGGCTTCAGTTGTTACGCTTGCAATGTTTTCCTTGGCTCGTGTTGGCGATCGCTCCCCTCAAATTGCTTTTTGCATCAGAGGTGGAACGGATTCATGAACAGGTTCGTTATTTGAACGCGATCGCTCGTATTGATTTTGTTGGTGTGTATGGATTGCTCAATGACTTGCTCTGGTAAGTCTTCGAGGGTTTTTGAAGTTTTCAATTTGTCAATATTTTGTCAACCGTTAAATTTTTGGGAGTAATTTTCTATGCAACTGCTTCATTCGGCTACGTCTAATCTCTCTGTGAATGCTCCTGATCAAAAACAGGCGCAAAATCCAATCGTCCAAGGCTTTAAATCTATTCTATCCAAACTGCTAATCGTGAAATCATTTACCTCAATGCTCTTGGGGGACACTAGCCTGGAGACTGTCGGTGAGTTGACCTATGGCTTATTGGAAACGCCTGCCTATGATCGATTGGCTCGCTACCTCAGTCAAGATCCCGCTTGTGCTACTCTGATCCGCGATCGCTACATTCCGCCCGCTCACGATCTAGATGCGTTACTGACCTTCCCGACGGATTCTTTAGGATATATTTATGCCGCTCAGATGAAAAAAACAGGATTTGATCCCAATCTTCATGCGGGGATGACCTCGAAATCGGATGGCGAATATGTTGAGCTACGGCTGAGTCAGACCCATGATCTTTGGCATATCATCACGGGATTTGACACCTCGGTAATCGGTGAAATTGGTTTACAGGCGTTCCATTTACCCCAGTTTCCCTACCCACTGGCAACCATGTTAGTGGCAAACAGTTTAATCTCTACTACCTTGAAGGAACCCGAACTACTGCCTCACTTATTGGAGGCGATCGCTCAAGGTTTTCAAATGGGGAAAGCAGCTAAACCGCTTTTTGCCCAGAAATGGGAAGAAGGTTGGGAGAAACCCCTCAGTCAATGGCAAGCGGAGTTAAACCTGATACCGATCGCCAATGCCTAGAGAATCGTTTAAAAAAGGGTGGTGGTTATGGGTAAATGACAATTAGCCGCCCCCTCTGCTATTTTTCAAGGAGTTAAACGATGAACGCCGAAACGGTTGTGCAAACAATTCAATTGGTGATCGCCTCCACTGTGATGATTTCCTCTTGTACTTTAATTCAAAATGTAATTTTGGCACGCTATTCCAGTATTGGCGATCGCTTACGAGTATTGGTCAGAGAACGCCTTGATTTACTCGAAAAGTATGATATCTCCCAAGCTATCTATCGTGATGCACTTTACCTCATCGATCAACAATTGCTGCTACTGTCCCGACGATATTTATTAGTTCAAAATACGTCTCTCCTGCTCTATGGGGCGATCGTTTGTTTCTTGCTAACGATGTTGGCGATCGCCCTAGCCAGAGGATTCCAAAGCTTCATCTTCTCCTACATCACTTTTTTCCTATTCTTGCTCGGAACGCTTATTTTACTTCTTAGTATTTTCTTTGCCGCTTTAGAAATCCGTGTTTCTCATAAAGCTATACACTCGGAAGTGCGCTGGGCTATGTCATTAAAGGAGTAACATCCTTCTTTACGTCGAAAAATATTCATTATGTTAAACGTGTCTCTCAAACAGCCTAATTTTCGTTGGCTCTGGCTCGGACAAACCTTTATTTATTGTGCGGCTCAGTTCTGGTTCGTTGCCCTAACCTGGTTGGTTTTACAAAAAACGGGATCAGGTATTGCTCTGGGGACGGTCTTAATGACCGCAGCGATCCCTCGTGGCATCTTAATGCTGGTCGGCGGTGCGATTAGCGATCGCTTTCCCCCTAATACGATTGCGGCCATCTCCACTGCGACTAATACGCTACTAACAGGTTGCTTGACCCTACTTTTACTAACCAACACGTTCCACCTATCAGGGATTATTTTGCTGTCAGGGCTATTCGGCATCTCAGAAGCCTTTTTATACCCAGCAATCCTAGCCCTATTACCCCGTATTGTCTGTAAATCTCGCTTAATGGAAGCAAATTCATGGATGCAGGGAAGCGAACAAATTAGTAACGTATTAGGCCCTGCCCTTGCTGGTATTGTGATCGGTTTATTCGGTTTAACCTCTGCTTTCGCCCTCAATACCGCTTTATTTGCGATCGGTACAGGCTGCATTTATCTGGTGCGAACTCGTCAGTCCATCGTTACGGCTCCTTTCAAACCTCATACTCTTACCCAAGAAATTTGGGAAGGATTGCACTATGCT
>JBEIFD010000330.1:0-4913 GCA_040382535.1 Merismopediaceae cyanobacterium | reverse complement strand
TACCTCAAAACCCTAAAAAACTCGTGATAACCATCTTTTCCTGGAAACGCCTTAAACGTCATCACAGACTAGGTTTCTATTTTTCGGACAGGTCTAATACGAATCACCACTCGATGAAATTCGCCGAGAAATGCAAAATCAATCCTAAATTTATGACAAAAACCCCTCGCATTCCTATTCCCAATTCCGTTAGACAATACATCTACCAAAGAGATCATTATCAATGCCAAAGCTGTGGTCAAACTCAGACCGAAACCACGCTAAATATTGACCACATTATTCCCCTCGCAAAAGGCGGCAGTAATGATATGAGTAACCTACAAACCCTCTGCCAAACCTGTAATCAAAAGAAAAAACATCATCTTGATCTCCGATTTAAACGTCATTTTGATTAGAAGATAAAATTTTCAAATCTTCTGGAGTATTACAGTTAAATAATAAAGTGCGATCGCCGATGGTTAATTCTTCAACTAAATACTGATTTAAGAAACCTTGAAAAGATTTTCCTCCTTCTTTTATGTAGTCAGTCAATAACGGTAAACAATTGACTCGATAAAAACCTGATAACGGTTCCCAACCTTTTTTGGAACGAGGCAAAAACGCGATCGCATCGGGTGCAACAAATTTTAAATTATGTGACCATTCCTGCAAAATTTCAATGGTTAAATAGGGTAAATCCTGGGCCAATAACAAAATCCAGTCTGTTTGAACATGAGATAAAGCTTGAGAAAAACCGATCAACGGGCCAGAGGATTGATTTTCTTGAGGGTGAATTTCTTCTACAAAAACGCAACCTTGGGGAATTAGGGATTGATAACGCGATCGCCAGGGACTGATCACTAAAACCCGACTAGCAACGCCTTGGGCAGTTTGACAAATTCTCGTTAAAAAAGGAACCCCCGCAAACAGAATAAATGCCTTATCCCGACCCATGCGCGAACTTTGCCCACCAGCAAGGATAATAGCAGTAAGGTTCGTCGCGGGGAAATTATTCATGACAGAAAATGACCCATTTAAGGACAAAAAACTACAACAGTTACAGTTATCTATCCATCTTATTCCTGTTTTTGGGGCGATCGCCTCTGTTTGGGTTTTAAATAGAAAAACGAGTAATCCCGAAACCGAAGCGGTCAGTCGATTAGCGGTCAGATTAACGGGCGGTTGGCTCTTGGCTTACGGCTTACTCTGGTTCGGCGGATTGCAAACCTCGGATTTGTTAAGTTTGCGGCTACTCTATCTCAACGGATTATTGACCTCTGGCTATTTTTTGACCTGTTTATTCCTGATTTGGCAAATTTTTCAGGGAAAATCGGTAGGTTGGAAAAAAAAGCGATTCTGAGATTCATTTACACTGAGAACAGCGATCGCGTTTTTCTGTGAACCAACTAGCATTAAACACAACATTTTTAAGATTATGGAATTTGTAGAAAGTTTAAAAATGGCTTCATCCATGTTGATGGCCAACAAACTCCGCAGTACTCTCACCATGTTGGGCATTATTATTGGCAATGCTTCTGTGATCGCCATGATTGGCATTGGGCAAGGAGCGCAGAAACTCGCCACAGAAAAATTATCCGATCTAGGGCCGAATGTCATGTTTGTTTTACCTGGCTCTCGTAAAGCCCGTAATGCAACCTTTGATCTGCCCCGTACTCTCGTCTTAGCCGATGCCGAAGCGATCGCCGAACAAGTACCGACCGTTGCAGGAGTCGCGCCAGAGATTAATCGCCGACAACTGATGAGCTATCGGAATCAAAACACCAATGGAATGATCATCGGGACTACGCCAGAATATGAAGAAATTCGCAGTTTCTATGTAGATAAAGGCCGTTTTTTAAAACCGATGGATTTAGAGCGAAATAAACGAATTGCGGTGATTGGTACAGAAATTGCGAACCGTTTTTTTAAAACCCAAAATCCGATTGGCCAACAAATTCGCATTAATAATATTAACTTTGAAATTGTAGGAGTAATGCAGTCAAAAGGATCTTTTTTAGGGAGTAATCAGGATGAATCGGTCTTTATTCCCCTAACCACAATGGTGAGTCAAATTGTGGGTCGGACTTCTCCCTTTGGGGTTGAATTGAGTTGGATTAATGTCAAAGCTAAAAATGAAGAAACGGTTCGAGCGGCCCAATTTCAGATCGAAAATCTCATCCGTTTACGCCACAAAATTAAAAATGGTGAGGATGATTTTGGGGTTTCTACTGCCAAACAAATGTTAGAAATTGTCAGTACCGTTAGTGGCGGATTAACGATTATGTTAGCCGCGATCGCGAGTATCTCCTTAATCGTGGGAGGCATCGGAGTAATGAATATTATGTTAGTGTCCGTCACCGAGAGAACCCAGGAAATTGGCCTCAGAAAAGCGGTTGGAGCAGGAAAAAATGATATTTTAATGCAATTTTTAATTGAGGCAGTGATTTTGTCTGTGGTCGGGGGCCTGGTCGGGGTCGCGATCGGGTCAGGATTCGTTTTAGTGATCGGCTTAATTTCTCCCCTTTCTCCAGGGATTTCAGGCATTGCTGTGTTGTTATCCCTGGGGATTTCGAGCAGTATTGGGCTAATTTTTGGAGTCATTCCAGCTCAACGGGCCGCAGGTCTAGATCCCATTGTGGCTCTCAGAACGGCTTAAATGGCTATCATCCGTTTACTAGAGATTAGACGCGATCGCGCTTAATAAACTTGCGGAATCACTAACTGCCCCAAAAACCCCGCCTTGCATTTTGATCATCTTTAAAGCCGCCTCATAGTTACCATAATCCGTTGCGCCTGTGCAGTCCGATAACATCAAACATTCATAACCCCGATCATTAGCATCGCGCATGGTTGTGTGGACGCAAACATCGGTCGTAATGCCCGTCAGGATAATGTTTTGAATCTCCTTAAGTTTAAGAATCAGATCTAAATCCGTCGCATAAAAAGACCCTTTACCAGGTTTATCAATAATCACTTCGCCTGGTAAGGGAGCCAATTCTTCGATAATGTCCCAACCCTTTTCACCTCGAATCAAAATTTTGCCACAGGGGCCAGGGTCGCCAATCCCTGCACCGATTTGTTGACTGCGCCACCGTTTATTTTCAGGCAAATCGGAGAGATCGGGGCGATGACCTTCGCGGGTATGGATAATCAGAAAACCCTTTTCTCGAAATACGGTGAGAACTTTTTTAATGGGTTCAATGGGCGCACGGGTGAGGGACAAATCGTAACCCATTTTATCCACATAGCCCCCCACTCCACAAAAATCGGTCTGCATATCAATGATAATTAGGGCCGTATTTTCAGGACGTAAATCGCCGTTATAGGGATAATTATAGGGTTCAGCTTTGACAAAACAAGTCATCTTTTTTCTCCTAAATTTAGTTGATTTTTAGCTTGAATATATTCACGCCAACCGGCGTATTCAGTGATTTCTAGACCACTTTCACAGCAAATGGGTTCACCGATTACACCCAAAACCACTTCTCCATCGATCAAAGTTACTTTACCAATGGAAAGACCTGGCGGTTCTTGCATTAAAATTTTGCCTAATCCTGCTAAAGGAACCTCCCAAACTTCTACCGCGATCGCCTTTCCGCCCGTTTTGACCCGTAACATCGCGGGATGAATATCATTAATCGAAAATAAACGGTAGGCACTTTCTGTTTGGGTTTCCCGTAGAAAAGTCGCCCCCACATTGAGGAGATTAGGATTGAGTTCTAGTCCCCGCATGAGGGTTCCATTGACGGCAAGGGGCAAAGTTTCAGTCATAGTTTTTCAATTAATGGTCAGTTCCTAAAGCACCAGGGGCGTTACTGAGGGTTCGTTTGGGTGAACAGGTGATAATCATAATGGCCAGGGTCAAAATGTAAGGCGAAGCATTCCAAAGATAATAATAGGAATCGACTCCAACGGATTGTAAAGCAGGGCCGATCGCCTGGGCACCACCAAAGAGTAAAGACGCATAGAGACATTGAATGGGATTCCAACGGGCAAAAATCACAAGAGCCACCGCCATTAAGCCCTGACCACTGGAAATCCGTTCATTCCAAACCCCTGGATAATAAAGGGAAAGATAGGCTCCACCAATGCCTGCCAAAAAACTGCCTAAAATAATACTCAACATCCGCACCTGAAAAATGGATAGACCCATTGCTCTGGCGGCATCAGGACTATCTCCAACAGCACGAACATACAGACCCCAACGAGTAGATCGAAAAAACCAATTCATCAAAGGTGCGATCGCTACACCGACGAGAAACAAAGGACAAATTTCTAGAGCAGATTGAACGGAAGGAATACCAGTCCAACCGCCTAATTCGATTGACGGTAATTGGGGAGCTTGGGGTTGAATAAAGGGTTTACCAAAGAAAAAAGCGATGCCACTGCCAAAAATAATCATGGCAATACCAACCGCCACATCGTTGACCCTGGGTTGCTGACAGAGCCAACCATGAATTCCCCCCAACACCATGCCCATTAAACCCGCCGCAATTACGCCGACCCAAGCAGATCCCGTTAAATAGGAAACGGCATAGGCAGTCATGGCTCCCGTGAGCAAGGTTCCTTCCAGTCCGAGGTTGATTTTGCCACTTTTTTCGGTGAGACATTCCCCTAAACTGACAAAGAGAAAAGGCGCGCTACCCCGCAAGGTTCCGCCTAAAATGCCGAGGGGAACGCCCCACCAACCGATCGTTTCTGTTGTCATTGTTTTATGGTTAAATTTGGATTTGATGTTTAAAATTTACACCGTGATCGCGGAGGAAGAAGTGTCGGATTTTTCTTTTTCTTGAAAAATAGCAAATTTTCCGTAGAGTGATTCACTGTAAAGCACGACCAAAAAGACCAGTCCTTGGAATAACAAAACGGTCGCATCGGGCAGAGAATGAACCCGTTGGAGAATGCCGCCACTGGTTAAAATTCCCCCTAATAGG
>JBEIFD010000329.1:0-4916 GCA_040382535.1 Merismopediaceae cyanobacterium | reverse complement strand
CATGTCATCATTATCTGAATCATTAACCCCAGTAGCCCATTATCTAGAGGAGCATGAAGAGTTCCAGAGAATCCAGAAATTAGTTTTCTGTCTCTGTAAAAAGTATTGGGAAAATGATCCGAATGTTCTCCAAAGTTTTTCTTTAAATCAGTTGTTATTAGAATTGGTGCAAGCCAAGCCGACTATTGAGCAGTTAACCTTCTCAATGTATAAATTAGTCAAAACCCTCAATCGTCCCAAGGTTTACGCGGCGGTGGCTAAGGTGATTCTCGATCAACTTAATCCTGTCTATGAAAGTGAGAAAAAGCGAGAGAGTGATCAGGGTAATCAGACCAAGATGACGGTGGTGGAGCGATCGCCTTCAGAGAAGGAAACCCAGGTAATCGATCAAGATTTTCTAGCAGAACAAATTGCTAACAAACTGTCCCAACATTCTGAAGCTTCTCGCATGGTGAAATTGGTCTATGCAGCCTGCAAGGATTCCTGGGAAAACGATGCAGAGGTAATCCATCGCTATGGGCTGAAAAATTTGATCACCGAACTCCGCGAAAAGTATCCTCGAAAAGAAGAAATTCAATTTGTTTTTAATCGATTGGTCGCCAATATTAATAAACAAACTCTTTATCTGGCGATCGCCAACCTAATTTTGAGCCAGATGGATTGCCTATACGACAACTTCGATGAAGGAGAAGAAAATCCCCATAGTCAGGCACTCAAAACCCAGATTTTACAAACTCCCGATGCCCTAGCCCTAACCAGAGCCAACCGTCGTCAGGACATCGAAACCTCCATCATAGAAGTAAACGCCGAACCCATCGAGACCGTCCTCAACTCAAACAGTCAACCCCAAAAGTCTCCATCCACAAACGCGCCGAAAGCGTACAATTTATTTGAATTGCGTTTAGAGATTATGCAATATACCAACCCCCTACGAACAAAAATTCTTCTATTCTCAGTCCTCTTCCATAGTTGGGACAAACAGGGCAAAGACTGGGCCATGCTTAGGGGCTATAGCTTAGATGACCTCATACAACAGGTTATTTTGGGAGGAAAACCCCTCGCGGAAATTGAAGCCCGACTCTATGCCCAAGCTAAAACCTTTGCAGAAACGGAAGCCTATTTACAAACCGCAGGAACCATCATCCAAGCACTCAAATCAGTTTTCTAATTTCTAATCTTTTTTCTAACCCTTTTTCGTCTTTTTAAAAAAATTATGAATGGCCATGAATTAATCCAACGTTATACAGCAGGCGAAAAACTCTTCATCGGACTAAAACTGCCAGGAGTCAACCTATCGGGGGCAGATCTGATCGGTATTGTCTTAAGAGAAGCGGATCTACACGGAGCTAATTTGTTGTTTGCCTATCTGAATCGAGCGAATTTGAATCAGGCCAATTTAGTGGGAGCCAATCTGAGTGGAGCCAGTTTAAATCAAGCCGATCTCAGTAGTGCCGATTTACGGGGAGCGAATTTACATGGGGCATTAATGCAGGGCGCGATTTTAAAAGATAGTGACATTACCCTGGCGATGTTATTGGACACCAACCTGATTGGGGCCGATCTGCGAGGAGCCGATTTAAGTGGTGCAACTCTGACAGGAGCCTGTTTGAGAGGAGCCAATATGCGTCAAGAAAAGAAAAGCTATTACACTAATTTACAAGCGGCTGACTTTAGCCGAGCCGATCTTCAGGGCGCAAACATGAAGGGGGTAGATCTGAGTCGAGCGAATTTAAGTGGAGCCAATCTCAAGGAAGCCAATCTTCGGGATGCCGATCTTCGTAAAGCCGATCTGACTAATGCCAATCTTCAGGGAACGCTATTAACCGAGGCCAATTTATCAGGGGCGCGGATGGTCGGGGCAAATTTAAAAAATGCTAATCTCGTCAGGGCCCAATGCCCCCAAACAGAGATGATGGGGGTTAATTGTCAGGGAGCGATTATGACCCACGTTTGTCTGAATTTAGCCAATTTAAGTCAAGCAAATTTAAGTTTTACCCGAATGAATCATGCCGATCTGAGTCGTGCCATCTTATCGGGAGCTAACTTTGGGGATGCCGAACTGATCGAGGCTTTTTTAGCGCGGGCAAACTTAATGGGAGCCAATTTTACGAATGCTAACCTGAGTCGTGCTGATTTAATGAGTGCTAATATGACTGGCGTGAATTTCCGAGGAGCCACGATGCCCGATGGAAAGGTTCATGATTAAAATTCGTTTTGGTTGATTTTATGATAAATAATACGATTTTCCATTTAGCGATTCCGATTAATGATATTGATAAAGCCAAGTTTTTTTATTGTCAGCAGTTGGGCTGTGTATTGGGTCGAGAAACTTCAAAGGCTTTGATTCTCAATTTGTATGGTCATCAAGTGGTTGCCCATATCACCGATGAACCCCTAGTTCGTCAAAAGAGCATTTATCCGCGCCATTTCGGGATAGTATTTTTAGTGGAATCCGATTGGCAAAATTTAGTCCGACGAGTGGAATCCCAAAATATGCCGTTTCATTTATCACCGAAACAACGCTTTATGGGGGAATTAACTGAACATCAAACTTTTTTTCTAGAAGATCCCTTTTATAATTATCTGGAATTTAAATATTATCGACATTTTGAGGCCATTTTTGGCGGTAAGAAATTTACAGCGATCGGCGATCGCTAATTAAATTAACGTTGCGTTGATTCCAAAACACTAACACACTTAAAAATAAAATTCCCATGACTCCCGCTAAAGGATTACGATCAATGCCTGTAATCCAATTGGGAACTGCATCAGAATATTTGACTAATTCACCGACATTAAAAATATAATATCCCCACACTAATCCACCATGTAGTCCCATACAGATTCCTAATGTTTGCCGATGCGATCGCTTTGCTAAAACTAGGGCAATTCCTAATAAAACGAGAGCAGGAAATTGAGGAAAGGTGCGAATGATTTCTCCCAAGGGCTTCAAGAAATGTAAGGTTGCAAAGAGGAGGGAATTGATCCAAAGAGATCTTTTTAACGAATAATCTTTTTCTAATTCCGTGAGTAACCAACCCCGAAAAAATAATTCTTCCGCAAAGGCAACGCCTAGCCCTGTTAAACTGCCTTCTAAAATAATTTTCAGTAAAAAAACTTTTGACGGTTGAATTTGTACCCAACCGAATAAGGATTCTGTGAAAAATAAGGTAAAGGTAAATAATAAGCCAATAGCAATTCCTTTTAACCAGTCAATTCCATTTTGTCTTGTCCAAACTAAACCGTAAAACTGAAATCCTTGAGTGATTCCATAGACGCGATCGCTCCAAAATTTTAATAAAAACAAGAAAATTCCAAATAAAGCCACCATTGTTACAATTGAAGCTAAATTTGGGTCATAGTTCAACATCAAATATAAGGGTAACGCGATCGGGAGCCAACACATTAATAAAATCGCAATAAAAATTCCCAGCCGCAGAGGTGCTGGGTAAGTTGCAAATTTAGACCAATTAATCTTCAATCTTGATTGCCTTTAGTTATTCATCGGGTTCAATGGTACTGATTAAACCCAAGCTATTTAAGGTTTCAGAATAGAATTCTGCGTGTTCCTGGACACAGGTAATCACGAGGGCTAATCCATTGGTGTGGGCTTCCATCATAATATCGACCGCCTGGGGTTGGGTCATTCCCGCAACGGTTTGCATCAAGGACTGAACCACGTACTCCATTGAGTTATAGTCATCATTGTGGAGCAAAACTTTATAACGGGGGGCGGGCTTCCGAATCGTCGCGTTTTCAGGCGATCGCCGTTCTAATACATCAGTAGACATAATATTTCGACCTTCATCAACAATTAATAATGAGTAGCAGGCACATGAATCTGTCAAATCCCCTTTTTAATGATACTCAAACTGGCCGAGTTTCGTTACAAATCTTTAGTGATTTTTGGCACAGTGTTGACATCTTTGAGTTAACTTGAGAGATCGTTAACTTAAATCGCGATAATACAGGCACACTTTGCAATTGCCATTTATATCGCATTCAACTCCACCGACAAACGATCAAACTACAAGATCCGCGATCACTGTTTTATTTTTTCTTCAATTGCCTTTTCTATTTTAAGATCAAAATCGGAATCACCTACTTTTGTAATAACTTTTCTAGGTTGCTCATTTCGTCTTTGCAAATAGGCTTGCAATGCTAACTGTTCATTCCGATGCTCTAAAAAGTATTCTCGTAGTGATTGATTGGACATCGTGGCATAATTAATCTCAGACATTAGACTACCTCTCCAGTGGGTGTAATTTCTACTTCGATATCTTCTTCATCTCCTGCCAAAATAAAAAGATTTTTAGTTCTTTCATCAGTACAGATAAGATGAATTGGTTGCAAGGCTCGATAGGTCAAATAATAACAAATTCGATAAAGACCTTCTAGCTGGATATGAGTTGGCATGAGTAAACTCTAAGTCAATTATAATCAAAAATTGGTAGGGTGAACAAAACAGTAAACTTCAGTTGATTCCCCTATTCTACCAGCGATCACACCCAATCTCCCCGAAAAACGATCACACTCAACCTCATCTACAAAAACGATCGCCCTTTTACTAAAAGTCAAAAATAGTTAATATTTTTGATTCAAGGGATTGCTAAGTATTTTAGGAAGATTTGTCCATTTTTTAGAGGTTTATTGGGGAATAGGAGTACCGCATTCCATGCAAAATTTAGCAGATAGGCTTACGGATTTGCCACACTCAGAACAAAACTTGAACGAGGAGTTAGTTCCTGGAATGTCTGATAGAGAATCGTTAGAAGCGGGAGCATTCCAGTTTGGAACTAAGCATAAATACTCAAGCAAGATGAATTGTTAAGATAAGCACAACGAAGTCGGAGAATCTGAGAGACATTTTCCCGTTTCCAGAGCGCACCACTAATCTTGACCCTAGCACCAATCTG
>JBEIFD010000328.1:0-4929 GCA_040382535.1 Merismopediaceae cyanobacterium | reverse complement strand
TTTCAGGATGGCGATCGCTTTGTGGCAATGGACGGCAACGGTCAGACCTGGCTCGCTCAATTGGATCAAGATCAAGCGATTTTGCTCAATCTACTGACGGAATCGGGGGAATTATCAACCCAGGTTACCTTATTGGTCGCTTTACCCAAGGGAAGCGGTTTTGAAGAAATTATTCGCCCCTGTACCGAATTGGGAGTGAGTCACTTTATGCCTGTGATCAGCGATCGCACCTTACTCAAACCCAGTCCTCAGAAATTGGAGAGATGGCAACGAATCGCCAAGGAAGCGGCGGAACAATCCGAGCGTCAACGGGTTCCCACTATCTCACTGCCCCTACCTTTTCCAGAAGCATTAATAAAGCTTAAAGATTCGGGACAAATCGGCTATATTTGTGTTACTCGTAGGAATAGCCCTTCTTTTTTGTCCTATTTGTCAACGCCTTTACCTGAAACTCTGCTGATTGCCACTGGCCCCGAAGGCGGTTGGACTGATGCCGAAATTGAACAGGCGATCGCAGCAGGATTAACCCCCGTTTCCTTGGGAAACCGAATTTTAAGAGCCGTTACAGCTCCAACCGTTGCCCTATCCCTAGTTGCGGCGGTGGCAGAAACCTATTCTTCCCCCTAATCTCTTGCTATGTTAGAAGCGATTTCCGACGCGATTAAAACTGAACAGTTCGAGACCGCAGACCGACTTTTGCAAGAGTTCAAGGTTGATCAGTTAGATAATCCTTGGGTGGATTACTATGAGGCGCGATTAGCTGAAGCGCGGGGAGATTGGGCGATCGCCCAGGATGGCTACCGAAAACTGATTTCATTAGTGAATAATCCCAAATTAATTGCCAAATTGAGACAGGGATTGGAACGGTTAGCCAAACAGCTAGAAGAACAAACAAAACAGGAGCAAGCAGCGCAAAAACTGGCTCTAGAAAAAGTTAGAACCTCCGCTTCACACCAGGAATTAGGTATTTTTATTCTAGAATCCATTCATCCCGAATTAAAACAAACGGCGGCGGTGAATTTTGCCAAAATCATGCAGATCGATCCCTATAGTGCGCGATTACAATTGCCTAGTCGCTCCTGGCGGTTATATCGGACGGGAAATATTGAAGAATTAAGATTTTATGTGGAAAAATTGCAAGCGGTCAATATTCCTTGTTTTTGTGTTCCTGTTCGCCAGCTTTTGGATTTGACCATCAAACCTGTCTTTTATTTGAGTGAAATTACACCGAATCCCACCCTTGTTTATCGACTCAATAAAGACGAAGATGCCATTTTTAGTTTTTCCTGGTCTGAGGTTTCTCAACGGGTAGAAGGATTGCTTCCTATTTTTGAAGAGTGCGTAGAAGCCAACGCGAGGGGAAAGATAGAACGCAAAACTAAAATTCAAGATTATGCCCGTATTTGTGACCTCCATTTACCGAATCGTCAAATTATTATTCGTCTGTGCGATCGCGTTTATGAATTTGATGAGGGGATTAGGATGAGTTCTGCTAATGGGCAACGAGAAATTACCAGTAATGAGCAGTGGAATTATTTGATGAATGCTTTTAGGGAACAAATGTCAGATAAGCCGAGTTGGACTGAATTTAATCCGTTTGCAGAAAATGCCATAGATTTTAAAGAATTATTAAAATTAATTGATCCCCATACTTATTTTCTGAGGAGAGAAGAAAGTGATTGGGATAGGGCATTTCATCTCTACAGTAGTTTGATTTTTTGTCGATCGTTATTTTCCTAAAGTATGATCAAGTCAAGATAAATGATGGCAATTTTACCATGATGGAACTCGCTAATTCATCAATCCGTCATGCTACAATTAGGCTCCTAAAAGGCTTTTGATGTTATTTTAGCTTTGTTGATTTTAAATATATTCTTATGAAAATTAATTTTTCGACTAAATTTGCCGCGATCGCGTCTCTCATATTAACCAGTATTCCCCTCGCCCTTCCTGCAAAAGCCTCCCAATTTACTGAAACGGCGGTTGATCAAACTCAAGTGATCGCGATCGCAAGACCCTACGGCGATCGAAAATATGACTTACTGGTGATTGAACAAATCCCAAAAAAGAAACAATGCTGGGCTGAGAGTGGGTCAATGCCCGTTATGGTTGATCCCCTACTGCTTAACTACGATTTTACGGGAATATGTCGTCGTTCTACTGATAGTAACGGCTATTCGGTTCGATTAGATGGACAAGATTACGGTTTAGAATATCTATTGCGGATTGTGCCAAGGGGTAATGAATTAGTCCTCGTCGGCACTTCTCGGACGGGCAAGGCTCCCGAATTAATTTTGGGGAGTACCCAAGGATTACAAGCGGGTTTTATGAAAATTATTCTTAAACCTGGCTGGCAATTCACCAAACGAACCTTTAACAATAAAGTATTAGGACATTTTTATTTCAGTGGTAAACAGGCAGATGTCTTAAATCCCAGCAATGTTCAACCCGAAATGCCTGCAACCCTTCCCACCGAGATCCCTTCTACAATTCCTGACCCTAGCACAATCCCCACTCCATCCGTTCCAGAGGTTATTCCCTCTACAACACCTCCTTCGGTTACCCCCCCTGATACAACTCTGCCGAAACCCTCTTCATCGATTCAAACTCCCGATGTTATAGTCCCTCCTACATCGGTTGACACTCCCGACCTGGTTCCGCCAACCTCTGTTCCTGCGGTTCAAGAGCCTGAAGTAACTATACCTCCTACGACCACTCCAACAGTTGTTACCCCTAAACCGAGTAAAAAACCTGCGACTCTCGACAAATTTCGTCCTTCCAATTAGTTCTTTCAGCCTAGATTTAGATGAGAGGATAGATGCAAATCAACCTTTGAGGTTTGTCAATCTTGTCATTTTTCGATCTTAATTGAATTACTTTCAAATTCGTTTTTTTGTTTTCTTTCTTCTCTTTTTCCCTATGGCTAACCTGACAAATTTTCAAGTTTGTGAGCAGGATCTCCCCGATGATTTGCTGGCGAATTTTCTGGCGGCTCCCGCGATCGCGGTCGATACAGAAACAATGGGGCTAGTTCCCCAACGCGATCGGCTTTGTTTGATCCAAATTTGTGACCACAACGGCTTTGTTGCGGCGGTTCGCATCAGCAAAGGACAAACCTCTGCACCAAATCTCACCAGACTAATGGAAAGCCCCAGTACAGAAAAAGTTTTTCACTTTGCCCGTTTTGATGTTGCCCAACTCCAAAATACCTTTGACATTAAAACCCATCCTATTTTTTGTACTAAAATTGCCAGTAAATTAGCCCGAACCTATTCTTCTAGTCATGGCTTAAAAAGTTTAGTACAGGAATTACAGCAAGTCGAATTAGATAAAACCTCCCAAAGTTCGGATTGGGGAAATGCAGAAAATTTATCGATCGCCCAACTCAGTTATGCCGCCAATGATGTTCGTTATTTACTGCCCTTAAAAGAGAAATTAACCGCAATGTTAATCCGTGAAGAACGCTTTGAACTAGCCCAACGATGTTTTCGCTGTCTTCCTGTTTTTGTCTCCCTAGATTTAGAATTCTATCCAAATGTTTTTGAACATTAATGATATTCATTCTGTTTATACGAATTCAAAAAAAGCCCCTCAATAGATTTGATTAAGGGGCAGTTTAAGGTAATCGTCAAACTAGATTAACCGAACATTATGATTTGTTCTGAGCAGCTTTTTGTTTGCGTTTTAGGAAACCTCCAAAGCCTAACGCTATACCTGAGCCGATGATGGTCAGGGGTTCGGGGACAGGCGCAACGGAGTACTGAACACCTTGTGAATCAGTTTTATACTGAAAAAATGAATTACTATTCTTTGTTCCAAAAAGAGTCCCTTCGATTGATGTTATGTAATCCCCTGGAGAAAGTGGCAATGAATTCACATCATAGGAAAAAGTATCTTCTAGACTTCCTGACACCCCTAAGTAATCCTTAGTAAAAGATTGTATTACTTGATTGGCGTGCAGAAAAAGAACCTTAAAATAAAGATTCCCAGTTCCCCCTGTCGTTGTGGCCGCCCAAGAAGTTGTGGCTTTTCCATTAACCACACTAAACGCGGGAAAATCATCACCAGCAAAGGGCTGATCAACAACAGAATTTACTTTAACCGTAAAGGATTGCAATTGAAAAGCTTTAGCTTCTGTTGTGAATAAACCAACACTGGCTACGGCAGTAAGTGAACTAATAAGTGCTATTCGAGTGCAAATATTCATGCGTTATCTGTCCTAAAAAATTGATTTATTCAATGAGATTTATTAATGGGTAAAACTAACTTATTGACATAGAGCGTTGTTTCGACACAAGCTTTTGAAGTCAATAAGTCAATATTGCCTGCAATGAATGCAGTAGACCTACTTAAAGAACTTTGTTAAAGAACTTGATTAAAGAGCTTGCGTGAATATACTGACAAGCCATGAATAGAGTGTATCGCTAACCAAGTAAATACACTGTGATTCAGATCTCGCTTTTTGTGTGATCTATGTCACAAAATAGATGCTTGCGTCAACGCATTGATATCATTTGACAAGAGTTCTAACTTTATTCAAAAAAACGTTATTCAACAAAACGTTGCTAACTACAGGCGATCGCGATACAAACCGACAAAAGTAATTTTGGGCAGGGCGCAACATCTACGCCCCAAACCATCATCTTAGGGAGAACCCAGTAATTCAATCTGGCTAAACAAAAATTCTGTGGTGATTTTTTCTCCACCCTCTGCGATCGCGTCAATCACCTGACTTTTGGGTAAATAATAACCGCCTATTTGTTCATAGGTTTCCTGAAAATCCCGTTTTCCCTTGAGTTCTCCTGTTTTGGGATTGCGAAAAATAGCATTGTAACGAACGGCAATATAACCACTCTCAGTTTTGAGACTTTCTTCCGTATTAATAGTGAAACCGACAGGCCCCATAACACGACTGACTTGGCAAATTTC
>JBEIFD010000327.1:0-4938 GCA_040382535.1 Merismopediaceae cyanobacterium | reverse complement strand
ATCGGCGTTGTGAAGGATTACTCTACGAAGCAGAAGTTTGGTCATCCATTGCTCATATTCTTGATCAATTAACCTATCCTAAAGATGAATTAGAAAAAGCCTGGAAACAAGTTTTATTAAATCAATTCCATGATATTTTACCTGGAACCTCAATTCCCCAGGTTTTTAAAGATGCCAATCAAGCTTGGGATTCTGTTCAACAAATGACTCAACAAATTATCGATGAAGCTTTAGAGGCGATCGCGTCTCAAATTGACTTTTCCTCGGCTCCCCAGAAAAATGCCAAACCGATTGTGATTTTTAATAGTCTAAATTGGATGCGATCGGAAGTTATTCGCTATCCGATTGAGTCAGAAAATTGGGAAATTTATGATCTAGAAGGAAATCTATTGCCCTCTCAAATAACTTGGGATCATCAGCTTTGTTTTTTAGCTAGTAACATTCCATCCTTGGGTTATCGAGTTTTTTGGCTGTGTCTCCAGAAAAAATTAGATGTATTAGTTGAGCAGAAAAAACATTCAGAATTTATCTTAGAAAATCATTATATTAAAGTTAAGATTAATCCTGAAATAGGGGAGATTGATAGTATTTTTGATAAAAATAATCAGAAAGAAATCCTGCAAAATTCAGGCAATCAATTACAATTTTTTGAAGATAAAGGTCAATATTGGGATGCTTGGAATATCGATCCTAATTATGCTCAACATCCGTTACCGAATGCCATTTTTAAATCGATTGAAATTCTAGAATCTGGCCCAATTCAACAAAAAATTCGGGTTGTTAAACAATTTAATCAATCAGAGTTTTGTCAAGATTATTGTTTAGAAATTAATTCTCCAATTCTGAAGATTATTACCCAAGTTAATTGGCAAGAAAGTCATGTTTTAGTTAAAGCGGCTTTTCCCCTGAATCTGGAAAGTGACGCAATTTTTTATGAAATTCCCTGTGCCGCGATCGCACGCCCAACCCGACCCGAAACACCCGCAGAAAAAGCAAAATGGGAAGTTCCCGCCTTGCAGTGGGCTGATTTAAGTGATATTCAACAAAATTATGGCGTGAGTCTGCTGAATGATAGTAAACACGGCTATGACGGTCAACCGAATCAACTTCGTTTAACGCTTTTACGCAGTGCGGAATGGCCCGATCCCCAAGCTGATAAGGGATTACATCAATTGACCTATAGTATTTATCCCCATGTTGGAAACTGGCAAACCGCAAAAACGGTTCAACGGGGCTACGAGTTAAATCGTCCGCTTCGGATTTTTAGTTCTGTGAAAAACACTAATCTATCACAAGATTCTCATAAAATGCCTTTGCCTCCCGTTCATGAATTCCTAAACATCAATGTTGATCATCTTTGTATAATGGCTTTAAAACAAGCTGAATTTGCTCCAGAAAATTGGATTTTGCGGGTCTATGAATGGGCTGGAAAAGTTGCAGAATTAGGATTGAAAAATAATTTGAACTTAGCGATCGCAGAAAACGTCGATTTATTAGAACGAACAATAGATTCGGTAACGGAGATTCATCCTTGGAAAATTGCCAGTTTTCATCTCATCGTTAAAAAAGGTGATCGCACTTGACGAGGAATCATCGGGAGAACGATCTGCTTCATCGAGAAAAATGAAAGCCAGTCGATGGTCGAGCGGTAAATTTGTTTTATCGGCTTGGCTAGTGGTTAGGAATAACTCATTTTATTTTAACAATACGCGATCGCCTAACAAGCATGAAAGAATTTGTCGAAAAATTTCCCTTCGTCAAAAAAGTCATCTTAGATGGAACAGAAGGGAACAGAACGTCCAGTACAACGCCCGCAAGATAATGAGAAACAGAAAGAATATTATTCAGGGAAGAAAAAACGACCTACGAGTAAGAACATTACAGGCAGCACAAATGAAAAGCGTATCATCTACTTGAGTAAAGCGAGGGGAGGAAAAGTCCATGATAAAAAACAATTGGATGAGGAAAATTTAGTAGAATATATCCCTGAATTGCTTCTAAGGCGACTTTGGCGTTGCTCATAGATCTCCTGGGTTTCGATTTAGAGCTTACCCTACCGTCCAGTTTTGGGGGGTCATTTCACTTACTCAGTGTCTCCTTCCTCTTCTCCTTCAGCCAAGGGAGGAACTAAGGCAACTGCCGCGATCGCATCATCCGCATCCAGACGTTGCACCCGAACTCCTGTCGCAGTCCGAGATTGGGTAGAAATCGCATCAACCGCTTGACGAATAATAATGCCCCGATTAGTGACCAGCATTAATTCATCTTCAGCATTGACCACATGAATGGCGGCTAATTGATCGCTGGGAGACTTAAAGCGAATGGCCTTCACTCCCATACCCGCGCGACGTTGCAGACGGAACTGAGTCACAGGAACTCGTTTACCAAAACCGCCTGTTGTGATCGCTAGAACCCAGGGGCCAAGAGCGGTTTCTGTCCCAACTTCTTCTGTTTCTACGCTAATCGCTGTTTCTTCCCCAATTTCTTCTGTTTCCAGTAGATCGCTGGTTTCATCTTCGGGTTCGTCTTCCGCACTGGCAATATTAGCCACCACCTGACTCGGTAAAATATCCATGCTAATCAGTTCATCACCCGATCGCATTTTCATCGCCTTAACCCCCTTGGTCGCTCGTCCTAGCGGTCGTAACTGTTCACTATCGGCACGGAAATGAATGGTCATCCCTTTACGAGAACCGATAATAATACTGTCTTCGGCCTTGGCTAAACGTACCCAACGCAGTTGATCCCCATCGGCAAGGGAAATGGCAATCAAACCATTGGAACGAATATGACTAAAGGCAGAAAGGGCCGTTTTTTTGATTGATCCCCCCTTGGTCAACATGATCAAATAGGTGTCATCGGTAAATTCTGAGACAGGAAGGATAGACGTGATTTTTTCATCCTTGGGAATGGGCAACATTTGGATAATGGGAACTCCCCGCGCTGTCCGTGAGACGACAGGAATTTGATAGGCATTGATGCCATAAACCACGCCGCGATCGCTGAAAAAGAGAATTTGATCGTGGTCGCAACAACTGAGGAAATGCTCAACCCCGTCATCCTCTTTGATTTTGGCGGCGGCTTTCCCCCTGGTGGCTCGGCTCTGAGTCCCAAAGGTATTAGCAGGCATCCGTTTGATGTAACCCTGTTCCGTGAGTAAAATAACTGCCTGTTCATTGGCAATTAAATCTCGGTCATAAATCTCACCATCATCCAGCACAATTTCCGTGCGGCGGGGTGTGGCATAGAGAGTTTTAATTTGTCCCAATTCTTCTTCGATAATCGCATCAATGCGTTCCTTGCGAGCCAGAATATCCTGTAAATCGGCGATCGTTAGCTGTAATTCGTCATGTTCGGCATTGATTTTATCCGCTTCTAGGGCTGTTAACCGTCGCAGTTGCATTTGTAAAATGGCATCAGCTTGGACTTCCGACAGCCCAAATCCTTCCACCAATTCCGCCTTAGCTGTGGCCGTATCTGCCGCCGCCCGAATCAGACGAATCACTGCATCCAGATTTCCCAGGGCAATTAGTAACCCCTGCAATAAATGATCCCGATCCTGGGCTTTCCGCAATTCATAGTTCGTGCGTCGGGTAATGGTGACAACGCGGAATTCTAGGAAAACGCGGAGAAATTCCTTAATAGTCAGCAGTTGGGGTTCTCCACCGACCAGGGCCAGCATATTTGCCCCAAAATTCGACTGGACGGGGGTTTGTTTATAAAGATTATTGAGGACAACACGGGCATAGGCATCGCGTTTGAGTTCAATAACAATCCGCATCCCGTCGCGATCGCTTTCATCCCGAATATCGGAAATCCCTTCTAATTTCTTATCGTTAACCAGATCAGCAATGCGCTCAATCAATGCCGCTTTATTGGTTTGGTAAGGCAATTGGGTAATAATAATCGCTTCTTTATCTTGTCGTCCCCGTTGTTCTAAAATCTCAATGCCCGCCACGCCACGCATGGTAATGGAACCCCGTCCCGTCGTATAAGCATCCTTAATGCCCGATCTCCCTAAAATTTGCGCTCCTGTGGGGAAGTCGGGGCCAGGAATATATTGCATCAACTCCAAATCCGTTAATTCGGGATTATGAATTAAGGCGATCGTACCTTCAATTAATTCACCCAAATTATGGGGGGGAATATTGGTCGCCATGCCGACCGCAATTCCCGATGAACCATTTAAGAGCAGTTGGGGAATACGAGCGGGTAAAACAACGGGTTCTTGTTGCGATCCATCAAAGTTATCAATAAAATCAACGGTATCTGATTCAATATCCCGTAATACGGCATAACTTGAAAGGGGTCTGAGGCGACATTCCGTATAACGCATGGCGGCAGGCGGATCATTATCCACCGAACCAAAGTTTCCATGACCATCAATCAGGCGATCGCGCATCGAGAAATCCTGAGCCATCCGCACCAGGGCATCATAAACCGCCGTATCTCCATGCGGGTGATATTTCCCCAACACTTCCCCCACAACCCGCGCACATTTCCGAAAAGGCCGTTCTGGCGTTAATCCCAACTCGTGCATGGCGAAGAGAATGCGACGGTGAACGGGTTTTAAGCCATCCCTCGCATCAGGCAATGCCCGTCCGACGATGACACTCATGGCGTATTCTAGATAAGAACGCGACATTTCGTTTCTCAGGTCGGTGGGAATAATCCGTTCAAGGGAAGAGGTCATGGAAAAGCTCCAAACTAAATAAAAATTGTAATCTCAGGTCTTCAGAATGCGAAAAAGTAGGCTTTTCTTTAACTTTTGATAAAATCGGGACAAGATTACTAATAGTTTAACATCTTTTGGGCATGGAATCAGCAATTCTCATTATTAAAATTCTCGCCTCAAACCCTTGCTGTTAAAGGCTTTCAAAATTTAAGATTCTGTTTATAATTACAACTGGAATGCGATTTTTGTCTCCCTTTGTGTGT
>JBEIFD010000326.1:0-4950 GCA_040382535.1 Merismopediaceae cyanobacterium | reverse complement strand
TCTATTAGTTGTAAGATTAAATATGCTATTAGACAGCTATAAATTTGTATTCTTATTCCATTATCATTTTTCGTTGTAGGTTCGGTTTAAGAGCAAATTTAATCTTCTGGTATTTATAACTACGAATTAGAAGCAAAAGTGGAGATGAAAACAGAATAATTTATTCAAGATAATTTATTCTTCAAGTTCACCTTTTGGAGATAAGCTGAGGGGATTGAGTGTGTCAATTTTTGTTATTCTACTGTAAGAGGTTATTTGGGCTTGATTTTTGATGAGTTTTTAACCGTTTTTGATAGTCGATGCGAATTTTCTAGATTAAATTTATTTTTCATATTAGCCGTTAAAAAATTTTTGTAAGAAGTCTAATAAAGACGAGGCTATCGCTAGGTTTTAATTTTTTCTCTATTTTTTCTAAGCCTTACACCATAGCTTTTTTCAGTTTTAATCAAACTACACCAGTGCCCCTATAATCGTCGTGTGCCGATAAAAAACAATATTTACCTAGTTACCAAAACGATAAACGACCCGAAAACCAATGTCATACAACGAAGCATTGGGATCAAAGCGATCGCGTCTAGCGGAACGGCATTTTTGGGGTCCCACGTTCCAGGAGCCTCCCCGAATCACCCGTTTACTGTCATCTCCATTGATCTGCCAAATACTACCATCAGTCGGAGCGTTCGTGTAGTTACGATGCCAGGGATCGGCGCACCATTCTCGAATATTGCCATGCAAATCCGACAGTCCAAAGGTATTTCCCACTGCAAAATGGTTAACAGGTGTCGTTTCTCGGCGATCGCATCCCAGGGGGCCCGCACCATAGGCTCCTTTACTGCAAATTTTGGCTTGATATTCCCAATCGACCCCTGAATAGTTAGCGAGATCGGTGGTAAGGGTTTCCCCAAAGTGGAAAGGGGTTTGAGTGTTTCCTCGACAGGCATATTCCCATTCCGCTTCCCTGGGCAAGTCATATTGTTTGTTGGTTAATTGGGATAATCTTGCACAAAACTCCATCGCTTCATACCAGGAAACTTGCTCGACGGGACGCTCAGCTCCCCGAAAATTTGCACATTCTGGATCAAGAGATTCGGCAATTTTAGGGAGGCTCGCCACCACTGCCCACTGAGCCTGGGTAATCGGATATCGACTCATCCAAAAAATGGCAATACTAACCCGATGTTGAGGCCCCTGGGAAGAGTGATAGCCTTCTTCTGTGTCAGGAGAACCCATGAGGAATTGCCCAGGGGGAATCGATACCATGTCCAAGAAAATTTCGTCTTTTAGTGGCTCTAAATAATGCTGGGTTGCTAGGCATCCCTTTTTAAGCAGTTTGCCCTCGGCATCAACCGTAATCGCTTCAAATTCAAAGAGAGAGGAATCTGTGATCATGCCCATTATTATCAGCTAGAAGGTTCGCGATCGCAAGGCGACACTGCGCGATCGCAACGACTCCAACGATCATTAGTCAACAATAATCTTCCTCATGATTAAAAGTTGATTCAAAATCTTGGCAAAATCACAGATGTGAGTTAGGATTAACCAGCCTCAAATTTTAATCCTCTTGATTTATATTAGATATCTCCAGAAATAAAGAGTGCATAGATTGAAACCCTTGGTAGGGGCAATTCATGAATTGCCCTTACTTAATTCTTGAAGATGTCTATTGTTTTATAAAATTAAGTCATCCTAAACGTTGAGTCAGTCGTTTACTGAGTGGTAAAAACCTTAAGAAAATTGAGGGCTTTCTTACTCTGTGAAAATGTATAACTGCAATCATTATTGTCTATCACATCAACTATTATTATCTATAATACTTTGATGTAAGACAATTTTTATGACAATGGTAAACTGGTCGTAACAACACAAATGTTACCTGAATCATAGAATAAAATCATTGCTCATGATGGATTGAGTAATTTGTTATTTTTAATTTTCTTTAGCGTTAATAATCGCCCCTATTGACAGATGACTGCTTTACCCAATTCCCGTCAGTCTTCTCCCCAACCCTATGCTGTCACTAGCAATCTTCAAGCCGAAACCTCTCCTATGTTGGCCTTGAAGGAACTTGTGGCGAGTTTGTATCGAGAACAGGGCAAGGTTCAAAATTTATTAAGTTCCCTGGGATTTGCCCTCAGAAGTTTTAATAATCTCAATCAATTTTTAGAACTCGCTCCTTTGATGGCCGCGAGAGTGACTGATGCGGAAGCGAGTGCCTTAATTTTATTCAAAACGAAGGCACAAATTACCCTAGAACAAATTCATGGTCAACCCCAACAATTGACCCAGGAAATTCGTCAAGCCCTAGAAGGGGTTCTAAAAACCTTTAATGATAGTAACGGAAATGATAAAACAACGTCGCTGACGAGTTTGGATGAACAAATTCGGTCTTGTTTAGGCTCTCGTATTCGACTGTATAACACGCCGATTTTAGTCAAAAATGAAGAACGGGGTAAGCTTTATGTTTTTAGTGTGGATTCCCAATATCTCTGGACTCAAACGCGACGGAAACTATTACAACTTGTTGCCGATCAAACGGCTGTCGCGATCGCTAATAGTGAATTAACGTCCGAATTACGGGCCAAAGAAAGACAAGACCGAGAACTGGAAATCGCGTCAGAAATTCAAGACCGACTCTTGCCGAGGCAATGTCCCCAAATTCAAGGATTAGACCTGGCGGCTCGTTGCGTGACGGCTAACCGTGTGGGGGGAGATTACTATGACTTTATTCCGACCAATTACGACCAATTACGCCAAGATGGGAAAAATTCCAGAAATGAATCCACGCCTTCTGTTCCCTGGAGTATTGTCATTGGAGATGTTATGGGAAAAGGCGTTCCAGCAGGGTTGATTATGACCATGACGCGGGGGATGTTACGGGCTGAAGTCCTCAACCGCCATAGTCCTGCCCAAATTCTCCACCACCTGAACCGCGTTATGTACGCCGATTTAGAAAACTCCCATCGGTTTGTCACACTTTTTTATTCGGAGTATGATCCTGACACCCGTGTTCTGTCCTTTAGTAATGCGGCCCATAATCCCCCTTTACTGTGGAAATCAACCCAAGATCTCATCGGCTCTCTGGATACAGAAGGCTCTCTGATTGGATTAGATGGAGATTCCCAATACGAAGATGCTCAGGTTCAACTGACTCCTGGGGATGTTTTGATCTATTACACCGATGGTCTGACCGATGCAGTCAACAATAACGGCGATCGCTTTGATGAAGGGAACTTAAAACGGGTTTTTCGGGAAGGGTGTGAACGAGGAGCAACGGCCCAGGCTATCCTAGATTACATTTTTGATCAGATTCAGGACTTTATTGGGTCAGGAAATAATCATCAAGATGATATGACCCTGGTCATTATACGGGTAAAATCATCGGAGTAAGACTTTATAATCTAGGATAAATGAAATGCTTCTTGTAAATATGGTAGATATCTCAACCCTCAGCTTAAGTGGTATTGATACCCTCTTCGATCATCACAGTATTCCTCTCCTGGGTCATCAATTCTCTGACTTGACAACTCTGCTTGCCCAAAATATGGGAGAAATTAAAAAAATAGATATTATCGGCGATTTTCAGAAATCCTTCCAACATTTTATCAAAACGGGTCAAGTCTGGGCCCTGGGTATCGGTCTAGTCATTGGTTGGCTACTCAAGGGTTTTCTCGGTTAGTTCATTAACCCCAAGTCAGTCCTACTAATTCATTATTTACAATTTACAGGGTTTTATCGTGACAACAGCAAAAAAACGTGGAGCGATCGCTTTGAAGGGTCATTGCACCCCGCGATTGTGCTTTTTAATGCCAGCATCGGCTTTGATATTGAACTGATCGAATATGACTTAAACGGATCAGTCGCCCACGCCAAAATGTTGGGTCATACGGGGATTATTTCACCCACAGAGGCCGAGCAATTGGTCGAAGGATTAGAAACCATCCGCCAGGAATATCGGGACGGTAAATTCACCCCAGGCATTGATCAAGAAGACGTACATTTTGCGGTAGAACGACGACTCACGGAATTAGTCGGAGATGTAGGTAAAAAACTCCACACGGCCCGTTCTCGCAATGATCAGGTCGGAACCGATGTTCGGCTCTATCTCCGCGCAGAAATAGACCAAATTCGGGATTATCTTCGGGATTTTCAACGGGTTCTGGTGGCGATCGCCGATAAAAATGTTGAAACCCTTATCCCAGGTTATACCCATCTCCAACGCGCCCAACCCGTGAGCCTCGCCCATCACTTTTTGGCTTATTTTCAAATGGCACAGCGAGATTGGCAACGCTTAGGCGAAATTCGCGCCCGTACTAATATTTCTCCCTTGGGTTCAGGAGCCTTAGCAGGAACCACCTTTCCCATAGACCGCCATTACAGTGCTAATTTACTCGGTTTTGAAGGAATTTACGCCAATAGCCTAGATGGAGTCAGCGATCGCGACTTTGCCATAGAATTTCTCAATGCGGCGAGTTTAATCATGGTACATCTCAGCCGTTTAAGTGAAGAAATGATCCTCTGGGCTTCCCAGGAATTTAGCTTTATTAGCCTAACCGACAGTTGTGCAACGGGTTCTAGCATCATGCCCCAAAAGAAAAATCCTGATGTTCCCGAACTGATACGCGGTAAAGCAGGACGAGTCATTGGCCATCTTCAGGGGATGTTAGTTTTGATGAAAGGTTTACCGTTGGCCTATAACAAAGACCTTCAAGAAGATAAAGAAGCTCTCTTTGATGCGGTTAAAACCGTTAAAGTATCCCTCGAAGCCATGACGGTTTTACTAGAAGAAGGGATTATTTTCCGTCAAGAAAGACTAGCAGAAGCGGTTTCTGAGGATTTTTCTAATGCAACCGATGTAGCAGATTATTTAGCCGCCAAGGGTGTCCCTTTCCGAGAAGCCTACAATTTAGTCGGAAAAGTGGTCAAAAGTAGCCTCGCAGTCGGTAAATTACT
>JBEIFD010000325.1:0-4959 GCA_040382535.1 Merismopediaceae cyanobacterium | reverse complement strand
GACATAAAAATACTTTTTTCATCACTATCTGCATCAGCCCAAAAAGAGAAACAAGTATTTTCATCGTTGGAACAGATTAATAAACCTATCAGATAGTAAAAATTTTGATCAGGAATACTTTCAATATCCATGAAAATTTCCACAGTACTTTTTGACAACTGTGACAATTCTTGAATATATATTTTATTTTCTTTAATTGCTAATGCTTGTAGTTCTGGTCTATGCTTAATAGGGAAAATTTTTCCTTTCTTTTTTCTTCGAGGCTTGTAAGTATAGGACAATTGATGAACTGTAAATATCCCACGCTTATTGTATCGTTGAATAGCTTGTGTTGTTAATCGATCCAATAAACTAAGATTATTTTCTTTTTGTGCCTGAATTTTACAAGAATTTTGGAATGGACAAGATTGGCAATATTTGTTTAAGATAATTGGTGGAGGTTCAACAGACTTATCTAGAATCCAATCCTCTAAAATCTTGACAAACCGATTTACTTTTTTATAACCACTTTCGAGCTTTAATTTATGAGCCTTGCCATCCATTCCAACAAGAACACCCATTAAAGGTATTTTTTTCTGGAGCTTTCCTAACACGATGCCTACATATTGCAGCTCAGTTTTTTGATCTTCGCTAATACTGTAAGTGCCAACTACAAGAGTCGGTTCATAAACGACTTCAGAGTCCTCTGAGGTAGAGTTAACATTATTCAATACATCACAATAAGCTTCCAAATTTCCCGATTGAAGCCTTGCTTCTAACAATACATCAACTTTCTTGAAATTTGCTTTGTCATATATTTTTAATCCAGTAAATTCCTCTCTGAAAGTTTGAAGGTATTGCTGACGATTGGTTGATCGTTTATTATCCAAAATCTGTGTGTAATCGTGAGGTTCACCTTTGTTTTCTGAAAACAAAAGCAAATAAGCCTTCAAAGGACATTGTGAATAAGCAATGACAATTTCAGATGAAATACTTTTATCGTTCATCTTGACATATCTCCATGAATTTCTACAACCTCATCTCCCTTAAAGTCAACATACTATGCTTAAGCCCCTTGTTATCATCAGACCTGCACGATAAGTCACCATGCAATCTAAATACGCGACAGCTTACAACTTTAAATTCTATGGTTATTCTATAGCGGTATTCAGTCGTATGAGGGGTAATAGAATTCTCGAAAGGCTTACTGTACAAGACTGCAATACACCTCACTCATGCGATTACCGCTATAAAATATTAAATAATCAAGAATATCCAGAAGTCAATGCTTGCAATTTAGCGGTTTCTTCTTCACTTAATTCGTTTGGTTGACCCGTAATTTCTTTATAAATTTTGATATATTCAACCGCAGAACGATACCAACTAAAGTCTTTTTTCATCGCTCTTTGTTGCAGTTTTTTCCAGTCCTCTTTATAGCGAAAACCTTCCCAAGTGCGTACCATTGCGGTAAAGAAATCTAGAGGTTCATAACGGTCAAAGCAATAACCTGTTCCCGCTTCATTTACGGGGTCATAGAAGGGAACGGTATCCACTAATCCGCCTGTTCGTCGGACGATGGGAATGCAACCATAGCGCATGGCCAGCATTTGGCTGATACCACAGGGTTCAAAACGAGAGGGCATCAAGAAGACATCACAGCCTGCATAGACGCGACGGGAAAGGGGTTCACTATGGAGTAATTGCACGGACATCCGACCTCGAAAACGGGATGCCATTTGCCAGAGTTGGGTTTCGTAATAGCGATCGCCTGTACCGAGAACAATTAACTGGGCATCGGTGTAGGCCATAAACCGATCCAACATTTGGATCAACAGATCAATCCCCTTTTGTTCGACTAAACGAGTCACCATCCCCATTAATAGGGCATTACGGTTCACTTCTAAACCCGTTTCTTCCTGTAGGGCAATTTTATTGAGAACTCGTTTGTCTAGGGTATCCGCCGTAAAATTTTCACTAATAAAGCGATCGCTGGCAGGATTATAACTTTCGGTGTCAATGCCATTGAGAATCCCCACCAAATTTTGATTGACGTAGGACAGTAAACCCTCTAACTTTTCTCCGTAGGCAGGGGTTTGAATCTGTTGGGCATAGGTCGGCGAAACCGTCGTCACCCGATTAGCAAATTGTATCGCCGCCGCCATCGTATTATCTCCCTGCATATACCAGGGACACCAGGTTATTTTTTCCAATACATCTCGGCTCGGCCCTTGGTAGGCCAAATTATGAATCGTAAAGACCGTCGCAATATCAGGCGATTGATTCATCCAGACGGGGATCATGCCCGTATGCCAGTCATGGCAATGAATAACATCAGGTTTCCAGAAATTCCAGGCAAATTCCGCCGCACCATTGGAAAAAAAGGTAAACCGCCATCCCTCATCCTCTCCTTGATAAATACGACGAGGGTTAAACACAGGATGACCAAACAAATAAAGGGGGATATCTGTCTTAGGAACTAGGGTTTCATACACAGCAAACTCTTGAAACATCGCCGTTCCTTCCCAAACGGGCTTCTTGGGGATTTCAATTTTATCTGCCAAAAAACCGTAGTAGGGCATAAAAATTCGGACATCGTGTCCCAACTGACGCAATACCTTGGGCAACGATCCAACCACATCTCCCATTCCACCCGCTTTAGCAAGGGGGGCAACTTCGGCCGCGACAAATAAAATCCGCATATCTGTGTTCCCTGACGACATTTACAAGTGATTATAGGCTCTTAGGGGGAACTAGCACTAGATCTCAGAAACTTCTTCATCTTGATCATTATCTTCTCTCTCTTCGGTTGGTAAAACATTGACTAAAACTTTATCAATTCTAATACCATCCATATCCACCACTTCTAGTCGCAAATTTAACGCTGTGAAGTGTTCGCCCGATTGGGGAATTTTCCCTAAAGATTCTATCACAAAACCGCCCAAAGTATGATAACCACTCTCTTCTTCGTTGGGCAACATTTCGATTTCATAAAGTTCTTTAAATTCATCAATAGACAGTAACCCATCTAAGAGCCAGGAACCATCTTCTCGTTGGATAATTTGGGGTTCTTCAATGTCATCTTCATTGGGAATATTGCCGACGATCGCTTCTATTAAATCATTCAGGGTGACTAATCCTTCAATCCCACCATATTCATCGGTAATCAGGGCAATATGGGTTCCCGATTCCCGAAACATTTCTAACACATTAAGAGAGCGGGTACTTTCTGCCACAAACAAAGGCGGTTGGGCTAATGCTTTAAGATCGATGGTTGGCGTTGTCCACTGGGTATTTAAAATATCTTTAACTCGCACAAAACCCAGACAATTATCAAGCGTATCCTGACCAACGGGAAAACGGGAATAGGGCGTTTCTAAAATTTCTCGTTGATTTTCTTCCCAGGGTGAATCCAAATCTAACCAGGCGATCGCGGTGCGGGGAGTCATCAGGGTTTTAATCGGGCGATCGCCTAACCGAAAAATCCGTTCCACCATATCCTGTTCCGCTTCTTCAATCATGCCCGCTTGGGTTCCCTGCTCAATCAAAACGCGAATTTCTTCTTCCGTAATCGGAGAATCCCCCGTATTCACAACCCCCAGTAACTTTAATAAGGCATCCGTCGAAACTCCCAACAAACGGACAACAGGCGAAGTTAGTTTTGCTAATCCATTCATCCAGGGAGCCACCGCGCAGGCAATATTCTCAGGATTGCTCAGGGCAATTCTTTTGGGGACAAGTTCTCCCACCACCAAGGACAAATAAGTAATTAGCGTGACTACGAGGGTAAAACTCAAGGGTTCACTGTAGGGAGCCAAAAAAGGAATTTCGTGTAGAGCTTCTCCTAACCTTTTGGCTACCGTTGCGCCCCCGACTGCCCCACTTAAAATCCCAATCAGGGTAATCCCAATTTGAGCGGCTGAGAGAAAATCATTGGGAGAGGTTGCTAATTTAAAAGCTAATCGGGCATTTCTATTTTTCTGCTTGGCCAACTGCTCCAAACGGACTTTACGGGATGAAACGATCGCAATTTCCGAACCAGAGAAGACACCGTTGGCGATAATTAACAACAGAATCAAGAACAGTTCAAGGGCAACAGAGGACATTCGCTGGGATAGGGATAGGGATTTGAACTAAGCTTACCGATAAAACAGGACTTTGACACCAAAAGCCAGGAGAACGAGTCCAGACCTTAGAGAAAATAAACTATCGATCTGCAAAATAGGCTTGAATGAGATTATGCCACACTCAGGTTGAACAACCCATTAATTCTAATAATAGGGTAGAATCGTAAAGGAGAATTTTTAGAACATCAATGATTAAGTTACGCTTAAAACGTTTTGGCAAAAAAAGAGAAGTCAGCTATCGTATCGTTGCGATGATCAGCACCAGCCGTCGCGATGGTCGCCCCCTAGAAGAATTGGGCTTCTACAATCCTAGAACCAATGAAACCCGTCTTGATGTCCCCAACATCATCAAACGTCTCAAGGAAGGGGCCCAACCCACTGAGACCGTCCGCTCTTTGTTACGCAAAGCCCAAGTATTTGAACAAATGAATGCCTAAGCCAAGAGTTTTATCCGCCCCGCCTGTGTCGCGAGGCCCGAATTACAGCGAATTAGTTCAGTTTTTGATTAAGCCTCTACTGGAATCTCCGACGGATTTGAGTGTAGATTGCGAGCAAGCGAACAACAAGCAACGGGTCTGGATTCGTTTAGCAATTCAGGCAACCGATAAAGGAAGAGTTTTTGGTCGTGGGGGACGTAATTTCCAGGCGGTCAAAACTGTGCTGGAAACGGCCGCGGCAAACGTCGGTCAAAGTCTCTATCTAGACCTCTACGATGCAGAGCGGGCTAGTGGGGGGACGTATTCTTCCCGCAGTTCGTCATCCTATGGGGAAACGAGCGAAACGGGCCGATTAACCCGACGCAGACCCCGTTCTCGTCCAAACATCGATCCCAATCCTTCGACATAGTTTTCCAGAT
>JBEIFD010000324.1:0-4972 GCA_040382535.1 Merismopediaceae cyanobacterium | reverse complement strand
TTAGCCTTTCAATTACCCGTTGACGAGATCAATAACGTGATGACGGGAAATCGTAAATGGGAAGCGGATGGTTTAGGGAAATCGGGGGAAACCTATCTGGTAGGGCGAGATTTTTTGATGCGCTCTGTTTCTCGTTTTTTGGAACAAGATCCCAAGGGATACGGAGAAATTTTGCGATCGCTGGGAGTCAAGGAATCGGTCATCAGGCGTATTAATCAATATAAAAGTTCGATTTTGCAACAACCTTTCAGGACGGAAGCCGTAGAGGAAGCCCTAGCAGGGAAAGAAGGGACTCAAATTATTAAGGACTATCGCAGTATTCCCGTCCTCAGTTCCTACGCGCCTTTGCAACTAGAAGGCTTAGATTGGGTGATTTTGTCAGAAATTGACCTTGCGGAAGCCTATGCACCGATTTATTCCTTTGCGAAACAAATTTTGATCTATGCCACTTTGTTGAGCTTATTAGTGACTTTGATCGCGATGGGTTTGGCCTATTGGTTTGTGCAACCGATTAATCAGTTAATTGCCAATGCTCGAAAGGTGGCGGCGGGGGAATTAGACGCGATCGCGACCTTAAAAAATGAAGACGAATTTGGGGAATTAGCCAAATCCTTTAATGCGATGGTACGGAGTCTGCGGACTCAGACAAATTTAGTCAAAGAAAAAAGCCAGGAAAATGAGCAATTATTGTTAAGCGTTTTTCCCTCTTCTATTGCAAAAAGATTGAAAAAAGGAGAACGAAATATTGCCGAAGATATTTCTAATGTCGCCGTTATTTTTTCTAATTTAACAGGATTTTCTAAATTATCAGAAACCTTAACTGCCTATGAAATTGTTTCAATTTTAAATGATTTAGTCGCCGCTTTTGATGAAAGTGCTGAACGTTATGGCATTGAAAAAATCAAGACTATTGGCGATAGTTATTTAGGCGTTTGTGGGCTTTCTATTCCCTACTTAGACCATGATAAAAGAGTATTAGATCTAGCTCTAGATATGTTGTCCATTGTCCGTCGTTTTAACCACGAACGAGAATTTGAACTCAATATCCGTATTGGCATTAATTCGGGGGATGTGGTGGCGGGAATTGTGGGGCGCAATAAATTTATCTATGATGTCTGGGGCGATACGATTAATTTGGCCAGTGCCTTACGCGCCGCCTGTCCTCCTGGTATGATCCTAGTCTCCCAGGAAGTTCATCGACGTTTACAGGATATCTATCAATTTGAGGCAATGCCCGATGTGGAAAGTGACGGCAAAACTAAAGTCCAAGCCTGGCGATTAGCAACCTAGACCATCATTTATTATGCCACATTTTTTAAATAATTATAAACAGGAACTTGTATAAAATGATCAGGTATTTCTGTTTCTAAAATCGTCTCTTGAAGACGTTCCACTATAGATGGTGAAAAAAAATTTTCCCCCGTTTCTTCATTAACACGAGCAGGAACATTTTCGATTAAAAAGATTTTACCATTTAAGTTTAAGATATAGGTTACATTTTTTTCAACTAAGGTTTCTTGCAAATTAGTTTTCATGGTTGCTATGCTTCCTTTTAGTAAAATGATTATTCCATTGTTGGCAATCAGGTTCGTACACTGTAATAATCTTAACGAGAGGACGAATGGGATAACTACACTGAATATGAAGAGGACGATTAGTTTGAGTACAGCCAAAAATCAGACAACTTGGCCCATATTTGTCATCTGGATAATCCTCTATCACTTGTCCGTTCGCAATAGCCTCTCGAATTTCTTGAACTCGAATTTGTCGCAGAATTGACTGATCAACTGAATGTTTAGAAAACTCAAACTGATTTTCAGCAATTTTACGACGATTTTTTTCGATGAGTGTAGTCATTTAATTATTATATTAGGTCTGTCTGCTTCATTATGAATAATGCCAACCTCCAAAATTCTATTTTACCTTGGGCGATCACGTTAATCGTCATCTTCCCCGTCTTAATTTTAGTTTTGGGAGAATTAATCCATCGTTACCAAAAACAAGATAAACCTCTAGCAGTAACGTTAGAAATTATTCGTAATTTAGTATTGCCTGTACTGGCCTTAATGCTATTTTTGCAAAAAGTTCTCCAACTGAGCCTCACCAGTTCCTTAGTCAAAGGAGTGCAAACCCTATTTTGGCTCTGTCTCATTCATGCGAGTTTATCCCTTGTCAATGTCGTTTTATTTGAACAAGCTCAAAGTAATACTTGGCGTTCTAGGGTTCCTAAATTATTAATTGATCTTTCCCGATTAATTCTTATTTTAGTGGGAAGTGCGATTGTTTTAGCAACGGTTTGGAATGCCGATTTAGCAGGATTAGCAACGGCTTTAGGTATTACTTCTATTGTTATTGCCTTGGCATTACAGGATACTCTTGGTAGCGTTATGTCAGGAATTGCTCTCCTTTTTGAACGCCCTTTTTCCGTAGGAGATTGGCTAAAAGTTGGGGATGTAGTGGGTCAGGTGATTGATATTAATTGGCGAGCAGTGCGATTGCAAACTTTAGAGAGAGAAATGATTATTATTCCCCATAAGTTGATTAGTGGGGATATGGTACGCAATTTTAGTCAACCGTTACGGCTCCATGCGGAACGATTTCGAGTCGGTTTTTCCTATGAAGACCCACCTAATTTAGCCAAACAAATTCTTAAAAGTACGGCTCTGGCAACGGAAGGAATTTTGGCTGAACCTCAACCGCAAGTTTTTACAATTTCCTATGATGATTTTGCCATTAATTATGAAGTTAAATTTTTTATTGAAGATTACGACCAATTAGAAGAAATTCGCGATCGCTTTGTTACGAGGGTTTGGTACGCGGCCCAACGGAATAATTTAATGATTCCCTTTCCTATCCGCACAGTTTATCATTACAATGGCCCGACCTCCCAGGCCAAAGGCAAATCGAAAAAAGTCGCCGACAGTCTTCAGTCCATTCCCGCTTTTATTCCCTTAGAACAAGAGTCCCCACCCTTAACGACCTTAGCGGAAGGCGTTTTTTTACAACATTTTGGCGCAGGGGAATATATCGTCAAAGAAGGCGATGAAGGAACTGCGCTTTATATTATTGTTTCTGGACAGGCGAGACTTTTGGCTTCAGATCAACAGGGAATAGAACGGGAAATTTTACCGTTAAAAGTGGGAGAATTTTTTGGAGAAATGGCCCTTTTTTCGGGAGAAACGAGTCCTGTTGCGATCGCGGCTGTCGGCGATTTAGAAGTCATGACTCTCTCGTTAAATGTGATTAATCAAATGATTGAACGACAACCGAGTTTTGCCAGGGAAATTGGTCAAATTTTGGAAATTCGCAGACGGGCGATCGCGGCTATCAAAAAAAATAATGGACGAGTTGATGCTTAAAACGGCACGCAAAAAACCGCCAGCTATGACAAACCGACGGTTAATTTAATAATTTTTCCTAGATCTATAAACCAGTTTTTAATAGTAAAAATCTCAACTGGAATCGAAAAATTACATCGAAGAACCTAAACCAGCGTAGGCTCCGTAGAAAAATAAACCAAGAACGCTGAGCGCGCCTAAACCAGCAACCACCGCAACGATCCACAAAGGAATTCTACCTTCTGCAAACATTAAATTTTCCTCCTAATTGTTTCCAAAGAATACTCGATTTAGTTCTCGGCTTAGTTAAAGAAATAACTGGAGAATAAAATTCCTAATACCGCCACCAATAATAACCCTAAAAAGAGGGAAGTGCGGTTTAGTTCAACGGGTTGACGATTGGGATTTGTCTGTCTTTCCATTACGATTAACTCCTATCGCTGAATAAATTGCATAGCGGCGATCGCACCCACAAAGAAGACAGAAGGCACCGCTAAAGTGTGGACTGCCAACCATCGGACGGTAAAAATAGGATAAGAAATAGGTTGATTAGGATTGTTCGTGGCCATTATTTATTCCCTTTTTTGATGAATTATTGGTTAAATTCTTTGATTTTTTCGCTTGCATCATAGCGACTATCGATGATGGGCAATTCCTGACGCTCCTGGGTGAAATACTGATCAGGGCGGGGAGTGCCAAAGGCATCATAGGCTAAACCTGTACTGACAAATAGCCAACCTGCGATGAATAACATCGGAATGGTGATGCTGTGAATAACCCAGTAGCGAATACTGGTAACAATATCGGTAAACGGACGTTCTCCAGTAGTTCCTGACATTGACAATCTCCTGCAAATAAAACCAAATGGTAAGTTCTAGTTTACTATTTAATGGATCTGAGTTAGTGGATCTCAGTGAGTTAATCGATCTCGCAAAATCTTAAGCAGATTCTGTTGGGGGAGCGTATTTTAATAAAACACCATTTTGTCCGAGGACAAACCCTTTATCCGCATTAAGAAAGACGATTTTATACAAATTAGCAGGAATGTTCTCGATCGCCACATCTTTTTCCCAGGTTTGACCATTATCGTGGCTGACTAATAAGTTACCACTGCCCCCTGCAACCCAGACTTCATCCTCGGTACGGTAGGAAAGATCTAGCAAACCCCAGCTACTTTTGGATTGAGGCGCGATCGCATCTCCCCAATCTTCGCCATCCAGACTAGAACTAAACTGAAGTTGTCCACCCCTTGCCAAAAGCCAGAGACGACCATCTTCACTGTAGCCCATTGTTTGCAGACGACGGGAAGAATTACGGTTATGGGGTGTCCATTCGCTTTGCCCAGGTGCCCAGGTGGAATAGAAATTTCCCCGTGCAGAAACTGCCACATAGCGACCATCTTTAGATCGTTCAATGGTACGAGCAACCCCGACCGCTCCTTCGACGAGAGCTTTCCAGCTTTTACCGCCATTATTGGTTTGATAAATGGCCCCCAAATCGGTGATCATCTCCGCCGTTTGGCTATCGGTTGCAATGATGCTATAGGGAGAGCCAGGGAGTTTTTCACTGAGGGGAATGCGTGACCAGCTTGTGCCGCCATCTTCTGTGTGGAGAAGAATAGAGGGTTTGCCTGT
>JBEIFD010000323.1:0-4983 GCA_040382535.1 Merismopediaceae cyanobacterium | reverse complement strand
ATGGCGCGATCGACGGTTTCAAAGGGAATTTTAATTATCTTAATCTCTAAACCTCTTGCCTCGGCTTCGACAGTAGAGAGTCCGACGTGAGCAATTTCAGGATCGGTATAAGTCACCCAAGGCATAACCAAGTCGCTGAGTTTGGAGTGTCCCCAACCCAAGGGAGAAAAGAAAATATTTTTAATAACAATGCGAGCGGCGGCATCGGCGGCATGGGTAAATTTCCCATTCATGCAGACATCGCCTGCTGAATAAATTTTAGGGTTTGTGGTCTGGAGATAATCATTCACCTTAATGCCGACCCGTTGATTATATTCGACTCCTACGGCTTCTAAATTTAGACCTTCAATATTCGGCGATCGCCCTGTTCCCACTAAAATTTCATCGACAATTATAAATTCTGATTGACCCTGATGAGTATAGTGAATGATTTTTCCTTCTGGAGTTTTTTCGACACGCTTAATTTGGGATTCAAAAATTAACTGAATGCCTTCTTTGATGAAAGTATTTTGAATAATATTGGCAGCATCTTGATCTTCTTTATTTAATAGCTGAGAGTGGTTATGAAAGAGGAAAATACGGGAACCTAAACGCTGAAAAGTTTGGGCTAATTCGCAACCAATTGGCCCACCTCCGATAATGGCAAAACGTTGGGGAAGTTCGGTGAGAGAAAAAACAGTTTCATTGGTCAAAAATCCCGCCTCTTCTAAACCTGAAATAGCAGGATGCAAAGCTCTCGCTCCTGTGGCAATGACCGCTTTTTTATATTTCAGAATTTTTTCTCCCACAGAGATCGCCTTATTGTCTAAAAATCGAGCTTCTCCTAGAAAAACATCAATCCCCAAAGATTGAAACCGTTGAACCGAATCATGTTCACTAATGCGCGATCGCACTTTTCGCATCCGTTCCATCACAGAGGGAAAATCAACGATTGCGTCAGAAATATTAATGCCCAAATTTTTCGCCCGACCCACTTCACCCAACACACGACCAGAACGAATCAGACATTTAGAGGGAACACAACCAAAATTGAGACAATCTCCCCCGAAAAGCTGTTTTTCAATCAAAGCAACTTTTAAACCTATATCCAACCCTGCCACACCCGCCGCGACGACTAATCCCGCCGTTCCCGCCCCAATGACGACTAGATCATAATAATCCTTGGGTTCGGGATTGACCCAATCGGACGGATGAACCGAGGCGACCAATTGCTGATTGTATTCATCCATCGGCAGGACATTCACGGCTTCAACGGCTGAATTTGTCATGGTTTTAAACTCTTGATTAATCATTTTTAGAATCAAAAACGGCTGAATCCAAGGCTTTGCGGGCTAATTTAGTGACATACAGTGTGACGGCGACGGTAGCCATAAAACCAATAATGCGAATTGTCCATGCTAGGACTGGGTTTACTGTCTGGGTCTGGGTTCCCAAGGTAGCCAAATTTCCCGCCAGGGAACCAATGTAAACAAACATAATCGTTCCAGGAATCATTCCGACTGAGGCGATCGCGTAATCTTTGAGAGAAACCCCCGTTACCCCGTAGGCATAATTGAGTAAGAAAAAGGGAAAAATAGGAGAAAGTCGGGTTAATAGAACAATTTTAAAACCTTCCTTGCCAACGGCTTGATCAATGGCTTTAAATTTTTGATTTCCTGCAATTTTTTGAGCAACCCAATCCCGTGCCAAATAGCGTCCCACCAGAAATGCCGAGATCGCGCCCAGGGTTGCCCCAATAAACACATATAAAGAGCCGAAAAAGACTCCAAAAACCACACCTGCGCCCAGAGTCAGGAGCGAGCCAGGCAAAAAAGCAACCGTTGCCAGAATATAAAGCATAATAAACGCGATCGCGCCCAGGGAACCGAGACTATCCACCCAGACCAACGCATTCCGCAAAATTTCCTGGAGATTAAATTCTACTAAAAAAGACTGAAACCATTGATCAATCATGGCATTTCTCTTGTTAAAAATAAAGCGATCGCGTTTTGTTACCAGACTGTCGGTACAAAGCTGTTGTGAAAATCGGGAAACTAAAAATATTATTGCAACTATTGACAATTAGTTCAATTAGTTTATTTATCCTCTAATGACTGTCATCGTTCTACCGAAGGGACTAATGGCTAATTCAGTGGTTTCTAGGAGATAAAGCTTATGTGGGAAAATTCCAAGTAACGATACCGAAAAAGAAACTGAAAAACGGAGAATTAAGGAAAGAAGAAAAAGAAAAAATGGTTGGCGATCGTCTCGGCGAATAGTGGTTGAACATATGATTAGATTGCTCAAGATATTCGATCAATTTTTCTTGCTCGCTAATATCAGCGATGATTGTCAGATTACGATAATCTTTCATACGTTCAGTTCTAAATAAAATATACAATTTTAAATGATACAATGTGATCGTTTAAGTTTGACAAACAGAGATTAAGATAGTAAATAAACTTTTCATCGTCAATTATGCGAGAACCATTGATTCAATTAAAAGGAATCTGTAAATCTTTTGGGGATCAGGTAATCTTAGATGGCATTGATCTCACTATCTATAAAGGAGAAGCCCTAGTGATTATAGGCCCTTCAGGCACAGGAAAATCAACAATTTTGAGGATTATTGCAGGATTATTACCCCCTGATGCAGGAGAAGTGGAAATTAAAGGAACACCTCGTCCAGGCTTAGTTGAAGATGGGGAAAATCCTATGCGGATCGCCCTGGTTTTTCAGCAATCAGCCCTTTTTGACTCCCTCACCGTAGAAGAAAATGTTGGCTTCTTTCTCTATGAACATTCTCTTTTATCACCTTCAGCAATTCGACAATTAGTAGAAGAAAAATTGGCAATGGTCGGACTCCAGGGAATCTGCGATCGCTATCCGTCCCAACTATCGGGGGGAATGCGTAAACGAGTGAGTTTTGCCCGTGCGATTATGTCGAATCCTGAAAATCCCCAGGACGATCCCGAAATCATCCTCTACGATGAACCGACGGCGGGACTCGATCCCGTTGCCTCTACTGTGGTTGAAAATTTAGTGCGTCATTTGCAAACCGTTAAAGGCGGCTGTGATACCTATGTGATGGTTACTCATCAACAAAGCACCATTCGTCGTACTGCCGATCGCATTGTGATGCTCTACGAGGGAAAGGTACAATGGCAAGGTCGAGTGGACGAAATTGATACAACGGATAATGAGATGGTTAAACAATTTTTTACGGCAAGCGTGCAAGGCCCCATTAAACTGCTTGAATAAAATTAAGTAAATGCTTAAAATTTTTATTTTTAATATTATCTTCTATGATTTTTGAACAAAGAATTGAAATTAATGCCAGTGCTACTACGGTTGAGAAATGCTTTACGGATTTAGATATTATGCACCGTTGGTTAAATCCTGTTTTAAGCTGTCAACCCATTGGCAATTGGAGTACGCAAATGGGAGGAAAAAGTCGTTTTATCATTAATATTCCTCTCCTTAAACCTACTTTAAAAAGCGTTGTGGTTAAAAGAGAACCTGGTTTAATTATCTGGTCATTTGATGGTTTTTTTAAGGGACGCGATCGCTGGGAATGCCAACCGATGGAAAGGGGAACTTTATTGATTAATTGCTTTGAATTTGAGATTCCTAATCTTTTAGTGAGTTGGGGATTTCAATTATTTGCCGCCCAATGGACAAGTCGGGATATGCAGGCTCAATTAAGACGATTAAAACGAGTTGCCGAAGCAATTTATCAAACAGATTAAAAAGAAACGCAACTTTTTTTATTTTTATTGCCTACCTTTCAAACTCTACGATTCTTGTCCATCGTCAAGATTTAATCTATTCTATATCACTAGCCTCTCGATCAAAAAAATGATGAAAAATTCAATTACAGTATTTCTATTGAGCTTAGGAATTATCGCAACGACTCCCCATTTATCGTTATCCCAAACCTTACCCCTAATCCCTGTCCAATCTCCTCAAAATCCTGAATTAATCGGTCTAGATGACCAAATTTGGACAAAGGATCGCGCGGTTTTACTTCAGGCAATTGATCAAAGTTTACGCTATCTCAACACTGCTAATGCGACCAAAGCCTACCGCAACTATCCCGTCAAAGGCGTTACTTTGGCACGAGTCAAGCGTTCTCTAGTGCGATTTCGTACTCTCGTTAAACAAGCGCGATCGCCTGAAGCATTACAAGCGGCAGTCAAAAAAGAATTTGTCTTTTATCAAGCGGCAGGTCACGATAATCAGGGAACAGTTCATTTTACGGGCTATTTTGAGCCGATTTATACCGCAAGTCCCTATCAAACGGCAGAATATCGTTATCCCCTCTACCGTAAACCTCAGAATTTTGCTAAGTGGTCTAAGCCCCATCCCACGCGGTCAAAATTGGAAGGAACTGACGGATTAGGTGAAAACACCCCCCTCAAGGGCTATGAATTGGCTTGGTTTAAGGATCGTTTGGAACCTTATTTGGTGCAGATTCAAGGTTCGGCTAAATTGCGTTTAACCAATGGGAAAACTATTTCCGTGAGTTTTGATGGCAATACGGATTATCCCTACGTGAGTTTGGGCAAGGAATTGGTGAAAGATGGTATTTTTCAGCCAGGCGAGTTGACGCTACCGATTCTGATTGATTATCTTAAAAAACATCCTGAAGCAGTTGATCGCTATATTCCCCGCAATAATCGTTTTATTTTCTTTAAACCAACTTCGGCGGCGACTAAGGCAACAGGCAGTTTGGGCTTACCTGTCCTAGCAGAGCGATCGATCGCAACGGATAAGTCACTGATGCCACCAGGAGCGTTGGCGGTTTTGGTGACTCAGATTCCTAATACTAATTTACAAAAAGAATGGGTAAGTCGTTATGTGTTGGATCAGGATACGGGCAGTGCGATCAAGGGGCCAGGTCGGGTTGATATTTTTATGGGGACAGGCAATTTAGCAGGCGATCGCGCTGGTTTGATGAGTGATGATGGTCAGTTGTATTATTTGTTATTAAAATAATCTGAT
>JBEIFD010000322.1:0-4986 GCA_040382535.1 Merismopediaceae cyanobacterium | reverse complement strand
AGTTCCATAGCCATCGCGTCAACGTTCCTAATCTGTTCACTAGGGCAGACTGGAAACTGGTAAAAATCGCACTGAAAAAATTATCACAAAAAAGTTTTCAGGTAAAAAAATATCCCTGTAGAACCTCATAAATGACCAACTCAAAATAAAAATTACTAAGGGAGTACCCAAAATGACCACTGAAATTCAAGGTAAAAATAAAGGTGAAATCGTTGAACAACTCGCTGAAAAGTTTCAAGTAGGCACGACGACAATTTACGCTCGATTTAAAAAACTTGGTGTTCAACCCTACAAAGAAAATGGACAATACTACCTCAATGACCATGACCTAGCGGAAATGGGCAAGCTCAATGACTGGATAGCAGAAGGGAACACCATTGAAAGTTTTCAGACTAAAGGGGCCTTAGTCCAGTCCGAATCATCCGAAATGGAACCGATACAAGAGACTATTCAATTAGAAGAGATTGAAGAAGGCCATCAAGTTAACCAAATTGTCAGCGTAGCCCAACAGATCGCCGCAGGTACATTAATCGCTCAAAATATCCTGACCAAGCAATTTATCGAGAATCCCGAATCCTTACCCCCTGACCTCTTGGCCCAGGTGAACCAATCACGGGAAGCGATCGCCCCAAAGTCCATCAATCCGTTACACCTAGCCAACCAATTAGTCAGCAGATATCAACAGCAACTAGCGGCCTAAATTTTTCTACTCCCTTAGTAAAATCCGAAAGAATCTATCGCCAACCTGAATTAGGCCGCATCGTGGCAAGTCTCAAAGCGGCTCAACAAATCCTGATTACCAGTAGTGAGGGTATGGGCAAAACCTTCTTACTCAATCAAGTCAGCGATCGCCTAACGAGTGAGGGGTTTATGGTTTGCAAAATTGAGAAATCTTCTCCCAAAATTATGCTCACTCAAATGGCCAATATCCTGAGAGTCGAAACCAAATCCTTAGAAGGTAAATCCCTCACCAGTGATGGACTCAAAGCCGCAGTAGGACAACATCTATCCGTCAATCCTGCTTTCCTGCTATTTGATGATGCTCATTTAATCCAACTCGATTTTAGACACTGGCTTAAAACCATGAAGGAGCTAGGAATTCCCCTACTCTTAGCCGCCACCAGTCCCCCCAGAAGCGACATTTTTTTGAATCTTCCCCGAATCGAACTCCAACCACTAACCGACTATGCCATTAGGGAAATTATGGAAACAGCCGCTCTAGCCAAAGGCATTAATCTCAAACCCTCTATCTTTGCCCAACTCCTAGAAAGAACAGGCGGAAACCCCATGTTTGCCAAAAGAGCAATAGATGAAGAGTTTATCGGGCTAACAGTAGAAGTCAGTGATGCAACAGGACTTTACTTTGACATACTCCCCTTCATTGGCCTCGTCGCCATCATCTTTATCTGCCTTCGGTTCATCGGTTTGGGAACGAATAACCAAGCCCTCTATATATTTTCAGGCATAGGAGCTTCAGTCTTTATGGGCTTTACGATCGCCATGAGGAGCCTACCCAGGGAGAGCGATCGCCTATGACAAACAAAAAGCTACGACATGGAGATCATGGTCTCGTTTGCGATCGCAGCTTACTATTGTAAAAATTCTGGTATTGGGGAACCAAGACGATTAGGGAGTAAAACCCGCAGGATAAAGAGGAACCCCATTTTTGCATTGAGGAAGAACCGCGACAGTTGTAGGAGTAACTGAAAAAATTTCAGTCTTCAACTTGGGTAAACTGTAAAATTTTTATCGCGATCGCCATTTCTAATTATCTTGAGTAACGGATTTCCACATCCGATGGTCAAACTTAAAAGTCATTGGTGGATCTAAACTCAACTTCAAATCAGGATGACGAGGATTGAGCAAGTAATTGAACTCTACTGGCACAATAGACGAAGGAACTTTCAAAATTGGTGTTCGATTAGCTTGTAACCACTGCTTACCAATTTGCTGTAATGAAGGGTAAGCCGAAACCTCTTGCCAATTAGTGGGTAAATCTTCCGTTCTAACCGTCTCTATCAACAGATCATCCGAAAAATAGGCTCGGATTGCCACTAAAGGAATTTGATTACTTTCTGTGTGAACAAAAACTTCCAAGGTTGCCAAAGCCAAACTCGAAGCCGTATAGACAATCGGAAACCCTTTCGGATGCCAACGCCCCGAAGCATATAAACCCCCTTCCCCCGAAAAAGCCGTTTCTTGATGCTTCTGTTTACAAAGCCGCCAGACCTGCATTAACCAAACATCCCGTATTCAGCACGGTAAAGTAACTCCTCTACCTGTTTTGACCCCGCATCCGTTGCTAAAGCCTCTAGGGGAGTTTGCCCATTGAGTCCATCCTTGGCAGAAGATAACCAGCGTTGGGTTTCTGTCTCATCCTCAAATAGCTCTAAGGCTTGTTGGGTAATCCGTTGAAACCGTTCCAAACGATCAGCGATCGCGGGCTTGAGAACCGCATTTTTTCTTTCATAACGGGCTTGGGTACTTTCAGAAATTCCCAAGATTTCGCGCATTGTGCCTTTATGAACCTGAAAACGCCGAGAAATATCCTTAACAGTTTCGTATTGGAGTAGGGTTTGCGACATGGGATAAAATCCTCATAACCTTCATTTGACTTTATTATACTGTCAATTGACTTGGGTATTAAGTTTAAGAAAATTAGGGGCGATCGCGTTTAGGAGTTTGGAAATATAGTGGTCTTAAACCTTGGGAATACCGAAAAGCCAACCGTTAAATTTTCCTTGGTAAAACACAAATCGAACTAATTCCTAAAAGGTGATTTCTTGCCATTCCTGAGCATCAATAAAACGACTTAAATGATTCACATTGGTTGTAGCAATTGTCAAAGTTTGCCCTGGATATTCCTGTTGAAGTAGTTGGCATTGAGCCGCAATAATCACATCAGCATCGAGGGTTTTAGAATCAGCAGTCGGTTGCCCTTGACGACGAGAGGAAGCCCAAAGATAGGCCGCTTGACGGAGAGCCTCTTGGGTAACGGGTAAAAAGTCAATAATTTCTTGAAGATCAGTTAAATTTTGAATGCCTTCTTCTTTGTTATCTCTAAATGACGCTAGGATCAAACTTCTTCTCACTTCATAATCGCAAATATCTGAGGTTACGACAAATACTCCCCTAGCAATGAGATGAAATAGCCATTGTTTACAAGCGAAAACGTCTCCCGAATTTTTAGGAGAGGAAGCTAAACCTAAAACCCCTGTATCTAAAAAGACGATCATCCTCTAGAAAAAAGCTTTTGACCAGAAGGGCGATTATTGTCAATAATTTCTTTGACTATTTCCCAATTCTTAGAATTTTCTTCTGCTTCTTCTTCTGTGACTGTTTCTTCCATTTTTTGCTGTAACCAGGTCATTAATGGCTTATTTTTCTCCATTTGTTCTTCAGGGGTTTTACCCAAATGCTTGAGATAGGGCGCGAAGGTGTGTTTCATAGTGACCTTTCAGAGCTACTTTCCTAATTATACCTTCTAATTCAATTGGACATTGGGCTGAAGAGAGTCAGGAGCGATCGCATAGAAATCTACTACGCAGCGATCGCGGGTTGGAGTCTGGAAGAATCCTAATGCCATGAAACCGTCTGAGTTTAGGAAAAGGGCTAGAGAAAAATAGAAGAACTTTACTAAGGGTATTTTTCTGATGATTGAGCTAACCGAACACAGATAACTTTTGTAACTCAACCGATCATTTGTGGCGTTCTGGTACAGCGACTTGTTAAGCTTAACGTAAGGTAGTCATTCTCTTAGTTTAATTTGTACTCTCGTCTAAGAAAAACAAATAACACCCACGCGAGTTCCATCATTCTCGTGATCCCAAACACCTGCAACAAAGCCCTGTTGTTGTGCCCATCGTGTCGCAGCAACATCAATATTTTTAGGGACAATTGCATCAAGTTCTGTAATCTTTGGATTAAAACGATCCGCGACTTTGATCGCAATCACACCCACATTAGTTGTATTAATCTCATGATCCCAAACACCCGCAACAAAGCCCTGTTGTTGTGCCCATCGTGTCGCAGCAACATCAATATTTTTAGGGACAATTGCCTCAAGTTCTGCAATCGTTGGAGCAAACCGCTCCGCGAATTTGGACGATAGACATATCACACCCACATTAGTTGCATTAATTTCGTGATCCCAAATACCCGCAACAAAGCCCTGTTGTTGTGCCCATCGTGTCGCAGCAACATCAATATTTCCAGGGAAAATTGCCTCAAGCTCTGCAATCGTTGGAGCTCGTCGGATCACACTTTCTAAAGTCGCAGGTTCTATAAAGCCTGAAGGAATTGTGACAGGTGGAATAACAGCCGTTGTCGCAACAGTCACAATTGGTACAGCTTCATTTAAATTTTCATCATCTTTGTCGATAACATCAACAGTTACGACAATAGTAAAACCTTTACTTTTCTCCTCATCAGTTATTCCTTTCAGGTCGAGTAGAAAAATCTTATTAGATTTGCCTGCAATCTCTGAACGCTGCGTAAAACCTTTGATCGCAACCCCATCTTTTGTTGCAATATTCAAGAAAGACCTATTTTGAGCAAGTTCAAGGGATATTCTCCACTCGATCTCTAAAACAGGATTATTAGAGTCATCTCGCGATCCAAATGCTAAAAGACCACCATCATCATCCTCAAATGCAGCAATAACACAGTCTCTCCAAGCTTGAATAGAATTTTCATCTCTAACAAAAGAATTAAAATAGCTTTCAATCGAGAATTCTCCCTGATTATTAATTTGTTCTGAAATTAATGTTTTCCATTTGCTGAACTCTTGTCTGAATTCCCCTTCTGTAAATTCTCTAAAACCGCCACCTGCTACCCTTACACCAACTAGACCTGTCCGAAAAATAGAAACCTAGTCTGTGATGACGTTTAAGGCGTTTCCAGGAAAAGATGGTTATCACGAGTTTTTTAGGGTTTTGAGGTAAAAAAACAATTCTTCTTCAAAAGAAAGACCTTTTTTGTCCAAGT
>JBEIFD010000321.1:0-4990 GCA_040382535.1 Merismopediaceae cyanobacterium | reverse complement strand
TGCGGGACTATTCACCTATGGTTTGACTCAACATCTCTGGCAAATGACTCCCCCTCGCCGAGTAATCACGGTACTAAATCAGGTTGACGAAGCGATCGCCCCTAGCATGGGAAAATATCAAGAACCCCAGGCTTTTTTGGGCAAAAACCCATCATCACTCATTTATGGAACCTCATCCCCATTTAGCCAGGGGTCAGAAGCGGTTATTGAAAAAATCCTCGAATTTGCCAGTTCTAAGCTAGTGGCCGTTAGGTTTACTGGGGTTTCTCCCTTGCTATTGGAGTATGGGGTTCTTAATTCCTGTTTTCGAGTAATTTCAGAGACAAACGCTGACTCTAGCGAGGATATTCTTTTGCAAGTGACGGAACAAACGGGACGTAAGGCTAAGGCATTGATATTAAATGCAAAGGTTACTCTCTCAGGGAAAGAACCACTACAGGAAATTATTCGGGCGATTCCTCGACATTTGGGCTTAACGGTAGCTCTCGATAGTCAGTTTGACCGTATTGAACGGGTTGATGCCACCAGTGCTTTTTCGGCGATCGCGGTGGTAACAGGCGTGATTAATGCGGGGGAACAGTCGGCGGATTGTGTGTTGGGCAAAAAAAAAGGAGGCTATGGATTATTCTCCGAAGGCGGACGTTTGTTGTTCAGTGCGGGCAAGGGGAATATTGAGGCGATTAAATCGATTATCGGCAAACTAACCCCCAAATTAGAACAGGTTTTGGCGAAAAAATGGTGGGATTTAACAGCCAATGAACATTCATCCCGTCTGGGACTACGGGCAACCCTAGCCGTTTTGCAGGATTCCAAGGCGATCGCCGTGCTGACCAAAGAAGTAGATCGCTATGATTTTTCGATTAATTCTGCCCCTAGTATCCAATCCAATCCGATAAAATCTCCTGAAACGCTAGGGTTAGTCTCGATCGCTTCAGGAAGTCGCCTCCAATATCGCTTAGAAAACCATCAGGATCAGTCCTTGTATTTTGTGATTTTAGGCATAGATGCTAATGGAAAAGCGATCGCCTGGTACCCAGGAGATCAACCCGAAAGTATCTCCCCCCAACAATCCCAAATGATCCCTGCTCCGAGTAGTGGGATGAGTTGGCGCGTCCCCAGCAACGGAGGATTGGCTCAAATGCAAGTGATTGCTTCTCTCAAGCCATTTCAGCAGTTTTGGGAAGCTCTAACGGAAAATCTGCCCAATTTAGCCTCCCCCGATGCGACCAGTCATCCCGCCCAAATTTTAGAAGTCCAAAATCCCCTCGCGATCGCCCAATCCCTTTTAGAGGATTTACACAGAAATAGTGCGGTTTCTAGTACCATGATTAACAACACTACCGACTACTACGCCTTGGAAATGACGACCTGGGCGACCTTAAACTTTATCTATCAGGTCATTTAGAAATTTCCTAGTATAAAGCAGTAAGAATCTGAATATTAAAACCTTCGATCGTAAACGTCTGTGGTTGCTAAAATTGAGAAACTCGTTGAGAAAAGTGTTTCTTCTCTCGATATCCGTTCTCTTTAAATAAACTCTCGGCTGATTGCTTTCTCTGCTTTTTCATTCCCTTTTGTTATTATTGAATTTCTTTTTATTCCTTTTTTTATGAACTCCCTTCCTTTATCGACTCAACAACGTCTCAAAAAAATTCCTCAAATTCCGAGTGTGTGGGAAGGCGATCGCCGTCCTCTCAATGGAATGCAAAAGGGAGTTGAAGTCGATGATGATGCTCAGGGAGATTGTATCCTCTGGGTAGATGGTTCGGAAGGCTTTGTGCGTTCAATGGATATTGTTTCCCCCGAAATGGGCATTGAAGCGGTTGTGCGCACCCTCCTAAAGGCGATCGAAAGTCCCCATAGCCCAGCCAAACCTGCTCGTCCCCAAAAGATTGTTGTCCGCAACCGAGAAATTCAATTTTTTTTGCGGGGAGCCTTACAAAGCCTAGATATCAACATTGACTATGTGCCAGAATTGCCCCTAATCGATGAACTCTTTCGGAGTTTTGAGTCGATGGGTAGCAATAAACCCCCTTCCGTTCCCAGTTTTTATGAACGCCCCCTCAAACAGACCAGTCATGACCTTTGGATGAGCGCGCCTTGGGATTTACTCGCAGACCACGAAATCATTGCCATAGAGCTAGAAGGTTGGGAAACAAGTCCTATTTATGCTTGTGTGATGGGAATGTTGGGGCAGGAATATGGCGTTATCCTTTATCGTTCCCTCGAATCCTTAAAACAGTTCCGATTGGCCGCCATTGAAGAATCAGCCCCCCACCAACTCGAAAAAGTTTTTTTATCCCAAGATTGTTGGTTCCTCAACTACAAAGCGATCGATGAAGATGATGAAGATGAAGATTTTGATTTAGAAGATCTAGATTCCGATCAGGTGGAGTCTGTCCTGGGAAGCATTCATCCCCTGGAAGGAATTCGTCCCTTTTTAGATGAAGAGGAAGCCAAGACTATCTATTATGCCCTACAAGGATTAATCCGTTTTGTGGATGAGCATCAGCAGGAACTTTCTCAAGATCCCGTCGGCGCGGCCAGTAAACAGTATCGGCTACCCGTTATTGCGAAGTCTTTGAACAAGAGCAAGGAGAAAATTAGTGTCAAGGTTTCTACCCTGCCTGATTTGGCCCAAGAGTTTCTAGATTTGATGGATGATGACGACGATGACGACGATGATGATTTTTCTCTTAGCAATGATCTGATTCCCGACAATTCTTTCCTGAGTTTGGGCATGATTCCTTGGGAGGCGATCGCCACTCTACGGAAACAAAGAAAAACCGAATATCCTTCCCAAGAAGCCGTTGGGAACGGGGATGGATTACCCGTTGTCGTTGTTCAAACCACCCGTGCCAAGGCGAAAGAGATGATTGACCTCCTGCGATCGGAAGGGGGAGTCAAAGGCATTTATTTCAATCCAGGGGAAGATCCCTGGTCAGATGATGAATACGAGTTGGGACTTTTACAAACGGAGTCTGGGAATCTTCATGTTTTTGGGGAATTTTTGGAAGAAAATACTGCTCACCAAAAAGCTCGTCAAAAATGGAACTCTCGTTGCAAAGAAACCAAAGATTATTGCGGCATTTTGATTGCAATGGGTGTAACGGGGAATTCTAGCGGCAACCCGAAGCTAACAGATATTTTAGCTGTTTTTGAAAGTAAGTTTTTGGATGCGAAGACTTTAAAGTTAGGTGTTTTGCAGTTGAGATCTGAATTTGAATAGATCCCTTCAATCCTCAGTTTCATGAGAATTAAAAAAGGCAGGAACCAATCCTGCCAAACTTTCTAGCAAAATAACAAGTTTTTTAGACAAGCATTATTAATCAAAATAAGGTCGTCGAACTACTCGTAGGAAACTCCTCTCCATAGGCTTCTTCTCCATGTTCACTGATATCCATGCCCTGGAGTTCATCACCAGGCTTGACTCGCAGACCCCAGATCGCATCGACAATTTTTAGGATAATATACGTCACTAAACAGGCGAATACAATGGTGATTGCCACTCCTCCAATTTGAATGAGCAGTTGAAAGGGGTTACCCGCGATTAAGCCGTCTTTTCCTGCACTATTAACAGTTGTTGTGGCAAAGATTCCTGTAAGAGTTGCACCCACTGCACCACCCACTCCATGAACAGGGAATGTGTCCAGGCTGTCATCAATACCGAGTTGAATTTTTAGGGTAATGGCGAAAAAACAACAAACTGAGACTATTACACCAATCAGGAGAGCCGATATCGGAGTGACAAAGCCCGCCGAAGGCGTAATACCGACCAACCCCACGACAGCTCCCGTAGCCGCTCCAACAGTGGTGGGTTTCCCTCTTAAAAATTGTTCTAATAAGAGCCAAGTTAACATCCCTGATGCCGCACTGGTATTGGTTGTAAGGAAGGCGGTTGTTGCTAAGGCTCCAGAGGAAAGCGCGCTACCGGCATTGAAGCCGAACCAACCGTACCAGAGTAATCCTGAACCTAGCAAGATAAAAGGGATGTTATGGGGGGCAGAAATTTGATTAGGATAGGCTCTACGGGGGCCAATGACGATCGCTGCAACAAGAGCAGAAAAACCTGAAACAGTATGAACAACCGTTCCACCTGCAAAATCTAGCGCGTTAATACCGCCATTTAATCCCAAAAAACCGCCTTTTCCCCAAACCATGTGGGCCATGGGACAGTAAACAAAAATTAACCAGAGAACTAGAAATAAACAATAGGATTTGAAAGGAACTCGTTCGACGATCGCCCCCGAAATGAGGGCAGGGGTGATAATCGCAAACATTCCTTGGTAGATCAGGAAAGTTTGATGGGGAATAGTGGGGGCATAGGAGAGCATTTCATTGGGTAAACTACCTTGGAGGTAGCCTGTGGTTTCTAGTCCTACCCCATTTAAAAAAGCCCACTGTATGCCGCCTATCACGGGAAATCCAGGGGCAAAAGCCAAGCTATAACCAACCAAAACCCAAGTAACTGCGACAATTCCCAAGGCAATAAAACTCATCATCAAGGTGTTGAGTACATTTTTTTTGGCAACAAATCCACCATAAAAAAAAGCGAGTCCCACTGTCATTAATAAAACGAGTCCACTGGAATTGAGCATAAAACCAGTGTCTGCCGCGATTTGAGCCTTCATCGCTTCTGTTTCAGCCAATGCCTGTGCGACGGGAAGCGTTAGGAATACCCCCAGACTCAGTATGGCGATCGCTAAGTTTTTCCGAAATCCTGACATTATGAATAACCTCCCCACAAAATAAAGGATTGATGCCTTAGCACCCTATAAGATTTCAGCAAGTTTACTTAGATCTTTCTGTCTTCTAAATCACGAATAAATCATCAATTCTTTTTAAACTTTGCACTATAACACCTATCTTATTGGAGATTTTTCAAGATTTTTTCTCAAAAATGAGCTATTTCACTGGTATTTTCAAGAAACAAGGCAATATTTTTCTCCTGACTTAACAACAGGCATAGGAAGTAATGGGTCATAGGATC
>JBEIFD010000320.1:0-5015 GCA_040382535.1 Merismopediaceae cyanobacterium | reverse complement strand
CCGAATTATTAACCCAATTTGTCGATAACTTTTTTACCCCTAAAATCTTAGTCGCTAATCCTTCGATTACTTCAGAAAAAACTGTTAATACTGCCCTCACTAATTTAGGGATTAATAATGTTTTAAAACTCTTTAATCAAACAAAATCAGGGGAGCAATCCTTTCAGCACACGATTAAATTTGATGATTTACGTCTCACCTTTTTCTGGAATGATTCGACAGAAACGGATAATTTAGACGATTTAAGCCTAGTCACGTTTTTAAAATATTCCGATATTAATATTATTTTTCCAGGCGATCTGACCACAAAAGGCTGGCAAAGACTTCTCAATCATCCTGAATTTGTTGAACAGTTAAAACAAGTTAATTTATTCGTCGCCTCTAATCATGGACAATCGGTGGGATATTGTGCCGATGTTTTTAAATATTGCCATCCCCAGTTAGTGATTATTTCTAATGATATTGATCACACGGTTTCTGAGGAAATGATGAAACGTTACGCCAGTCATGCCAAAGGAACGGCGGTGGATCAAGCGAATCGACAATTGTTGATGACTCACCGAGATGGACGGATTAATATTTCCCGTTATCTAGACCGACGTTTAGAAATTACAACAGAACCGATTTATCGTAACTAATGCTAACAGTTAATTTGCTATGAGTAATCTTTTGAATAACTGTTGTGCAGAACATTTCCTGAGTCGGCGATCGCTGTTACAAAGCTTCTTAACAGGAATTGCGGTTTCTCCTTTTTTATTAATATCTCAAAAAGCCAATGCCCAAACCAATCACGCCAAAGCCTTAGTTTTAAGTTGTATTGATTTTCGCTTTATTCATGCGGAACAAAACTTTTTAACTGAAACCTTAGCGGGACAATACGATTGGACAGCTTTAGCGGGAGCATCTTTAGCCTTAACGGGCTTTCCCCATCCTGCCGAAGCGATCGCCTTTTGGGATCAACTGGAACTTTCTAGTCAATTGCACCAGATTGAAAAAGTTATTATTTTAGATCATCAAGATTGTGGAGCCTACGCAAGCTTTGTGGATGCTGATTTAAGTCAAGATCAAACGCGAGAATACCAAGTCCATCAGGATTATCTCAGACGAGCCTATGAAGCGATCCACCAGCGTTATCCCCAATTGGAGATTGAGCTTTATTTTGTCCGTCTGACTTCGGAATTTCAAAGGGTTTCTGCCCGATAAGTCTTTGTTCTCATTCTTGAAAAAGCCAGACCGAGGGAAAAATGTCATTATCGTTAAAGCTTGATAGGGCGGTAAACTCCCCTGGATTTGAACCGAAAATCTCTTAACAAAAAATAAAATTGTGTTACAAAGCCGTGATATGATTGCTTCTGGCTTAGGCTGGTTTATCCAGTCAACGGGAGATTAAAATACTCCGAGCTGAAAACCTCCGATTTGTCAGTAGCTCAAACGTGTGAACCCTACCCATCGACCGTCCGACGACCTATCCATCAATGAAGTTCCTGAAGAAGACGGCTCACAAGCCCCAGATTCGGGTAATTCTATGCAGGAGTTTTATCAACTACAGCGTCAGTTGTTAGTGTTGACAATGGGGGCAACGGTTATCATTTTTGGTTGTGTTTGGTGGGTTTATTCCCTTCATATTGCCTTAAATTACCTCGTTGGTGCAGGAGTTGGCGTGGTGTATCTGCGGTTGCTGGCAAAAGATGTAGAGCGGATAGGCGTTCAGTCAAGTCGGGCGGGTGCAAAAGGATTAGCTCTTTTTGTGGGATTAATCATTGTCGCTAGTAAATGGCAACAATTGGAAATCTTGCCTGTCTTTCTGGGATTCCTGACCTACAAAGCCGCCATCATCGTCTATATGTTGCAAAGCGTTTTCGCGCCCACAACGGACTAGAAAGAGGTTGAGGAAGGGTGCAATTAGTCAATAGTTAATGGTGTTACAAACAATAGTTGATCCTGACGCGATCGCCTATGGTTCAAAATCCCTGACTATCAACTAATCCTTAAGAATTCCCTTGTTTTAACTAAGTAAATCTCACCGAATAACAATGTTAGCTGGTTTGAGCGTTTTAAATTTGTTTCCTTTAGCTGCTTTAGAAGTTGGTAAGCAGTGGTACTGGGAAATCGGAAATCTCAAATTACATGGACAGACTTTTACCACCTCTTGGTTTGTAATCGGTCTGTTGGTAATAGCCTCCTTGGCTGCAACGCGCAATGTTCAGCGAATTCCAAGCGGTATCCAGAATTTAATGGAATACGTTTTAGAATTTCTGCGGGACTTGGCGAAGAACCAATTAGGTGAGAAAGAATATCGTCCCTGGTTGCCCTTCATTGGCACATTATTTCTATTTATATTTGTGTCCAACTGGTCTGGTGCATTACTTCCTTGGAAACTAATTCATATCCCCCAGGGGGCTGAGTTAGCTGCTCCTACCAATGATATTAATACCACTGTTTCTTTAGCTCTGTTGACTTCTTTGGCCTACTTCTATGCGGGTCTCAGAAAGAAAGGATTAGGTTATTTTGCCAATTATGTGCAACCGATTCCTATCCTCTTGCCGATTAAGATTTTAGAAGATTTCACCAAACCTCTTTCCCTCAGCTTCCGTCTTTTTGGAAACATTCTCGCGGATGAGCTAGTGGTAGCCGTCTTGGTGCTATTAGTACCTTTATTTGTGCCATTGCCCCTAATGGCTTTAGGATTGTTTACCAGTGCCATTCAAGCGTTAGTGTTTGCGACTCTAGCGGGAGCCTATATCCATGAGGCGATCGAATCGGAAGGTGAACACGAAGAGCATGATTAGTTTGGGAAAGCCGACCTTTAAAATTTAAAATTTGACAGGAAACTGACCTTAAACTTTTCATTTCCCCCAGGAGTGTATTGTCCAGAATTCAACTTGATTATCTGGCTTGGAACGCACTCCTAAATCTAATTACTTGAACGTTCTCTTATTTACTTAACAAAAGGAAAAAAACATCATGAATCCTACCGTTGCTGCTGCTTCCGTTATTGCTGCTGCTTTAGCCGTTGGTTTAGGCGCGATCGGACCTGGAATTGGTCAAGGTAACGCATCTGGTCAAGCGGTTGCTGGGATTGCTCGTCAACCCGAAGCTGAAGGCAAAATTCGCGGTACTTTACTGTTAACTTTGGCGTTCATGGAATCTTTGACCATTTACGGCTTGGTTATCGCTTTGGTTCTGCTATTTGCTAACCCCTTTGCTTAATTTCTAGCTTGTTTGGAGACGTGAGGAAAAGTTCAGAGAGCGGGCAAATCCTTAAGAAAATTCAACTATATTTTAGGTTTTATTTTTTTGTGTGATGCTTTGCTGACTCTTGACTTTTTACTTCACCGTCTCTGCCTATTCCCCCAGGACTAGACTCGGTTAATAAAAAAACGCCTGACCTGAATTAGTAAAAAAAATGTTTGATTTTGATGCCACCCTGCCCTTCATGGCATTGCAATTTATTGTCCTAGCCTTCGTGCTAAATGCCATTTTCTATAAGCCTTTAAATAAGGTACTGGATGATCGGGCTGATTATATCCGCGACAACGAATCGCAAGCAAAGGAACGGTTAGCCAAGGCCAAGGAATTGGCTAGTCAGTATGAACTACAGATTGCAGATGCTCGTCGGCAATCCCAGGAAGTCATTGCTACCGCCCAGAATGATGCGAAACGAATCGCGGCTGAACAAATTGCAGTAGCCCAAAAAGAAGCCCAACAGCAGAAAGAAGCTGCGGCCCAGGAAATTGAGGAACAACGTCAAGTTGCTCTCCGTTCCCTAGAACTCCAGGTCGATGGTCTGAGCCGTCAAATCTTAGAAAAATTATTAGGCCCTGAATTAGTTAAATAACGCTTTATTTAGGTTATGTCAATTATGTTGAATTCTTTGTTGATCCTAGCAACAGAGGCACAAGAGATGGGCGAAGGAGGATTTGGCATTAATCTAGATTTTCTAGAGGCCAATATCTTTAACCTAGCAATTTTGTTAGGAATAGTCATTTATTATGCCCCTAAAACCCTGGGCAAAACCCTCGGCGATCGCCGTTCAAAAATTGCTGAAGCCATTCAAGAAGCCGAAGCTCGCCAAAAACAGACGGCAAAAACCCTAGCGGATGAGCAACAGAAGTTAGCTCAAGCCCAAGCAGAAGCTGTTCGGATTCGTAACGCTTCGGAAGAGCGAGCCAAACTCGTGAAAGCTGAAATTGCGGCCCAAGCAGAACAAGATGTGGCCCGTCTGAGAGAAACCGCAGCGAAAGATCTGGGTGCAGAACAAGACCGCGTAATGGGTGAATTGCAACGTCGGATTGCGGCCTTAGCGGTTGAAAAAGCTGAAGCCGATATTAAAGGTCGTTTAACCAACAACGATCAAGACCGCTTAATTGATCGCTGTATTGCTCAGTTAGGAGGTCATTAATGAAAGGAAGTTTATATAGTAGCCAAATCGCCGAACCCTATGCTCAGGCTTTGATGTCCTTAGCCGAATCTCGCGGGATGGTTGAAGCGATCGGTGAATCGATTCGCACGTTAGCTAATTTACTAGAATCTTCTCCCGATTTGCGAGATTTTATTGCGAGTCCTGTGGTACAAGACGACAATAAAAAAGCAGTTTTAAAGCGGGTTTTAGGGTCAGAAATTAATCCCTTTTTGCTAAATTTCCTGATGTTATTAGTGGATAAACGACGGATTATTTTTTTAGAAGCCGTTTGTCAACAATATTTAGTCCTATGGCGTGAGTTGACTCATACCGTTTTGGCTGAAGTTATTTCTGCTCTGAAATTAACGGAAGGTCAACAGCATTCTGTTACCAATAAAGTTAAGGAATTGACAGGCGCGGCTTCGGTAGAACTCAAAGAAACGGTTGATCCTAGTATTATCGGTGGGGTCATTATTAAAGTGGGTTCTGAAGTTTTTGACTCTAGCCTCAAAGGACAATTACGACGTATCAGCCTCAGTTTGGGCGGTGCTGCTTAAGATTATCAATTAACAGTTTTGAGTGTAAATGATTACTTGAACTGTCTTGATAAAGT
>JBEIFD010000319.1:0-5042 GCA_040382535.1 Merismopediaceae cyanobacterium | reverse complement strand
TTTAGGATTCAAATAGAGATCGTTATAGCTAAAAACCACATCTTTTGAGGTTAAGGGCTGACCATCTGACCATTTCAAGTCTTCTCTGAGGGTAAAAATAATCGTTTTATTGTCGTCAGCAATTTCCCAGGATTCGGCTAGGGCAGGTTCTTTTTTCCCTGTGAGAGGATTTTCTGTAATCAGACCTTCGTAGGTATAGCCAAAAATATTGGGAGATTCAGCCGATAAAACCGCATTAAAAGTTTTAGGATCACTCAAAATCGAAAAAACGACTTGATTGGGATTGGTCGGAGGAGCGCAAGCGGTTGTAAAAAAAGTAATATTCAATAAGGCAATTGTGATTGATAACCAACGTTTCCAGTTAATCTCCATAACGATCCTTTCAAAATAATTGATTTCCTATGAATTCTAATTTTATCTAATTTATGAACTACTATCCTGTTGTCCCAGGGCATAAATCGCTCCCGAAATACTGATTAAGATTCCTGTACTAATACCCCAACTGTCACCTAATCCGACTTCGATCGCCCAATTACAGAATCCGCCTAAAATGAGAAAGGGAATAATACTAAAAATGGAGGCATAAAAACTATTTTGTGCTTCCCTAGCAGGGCGAGTTCTTTCAAATTCTTCAACGGAAGTATAAAGCGATCGCTCGGCAAAATTAAACCACCGTTGCAATTGTTCGATCAGGGTATTTTTAAAAGAGCTTAAAACCAAATATAAACCTAATGACCACAGACATCCACCTGCCAACATTACGGTATTAATGGAGATCTCAAACGGAATCCAGTCAGTGAGCATTGCGCTATCCAAGGTAAGGGTTTTTGAATTTTAACAAAATAGGGACACACAAAATACCCATTTGGCCGTCAAGCAACTAGATTGATTCCTGTTTCGGCTCAATAATGTCACCATGAACGACAATACTACCTTGCATATAGCCAATAAATGAACTTGTTTTTGGGGAGAGGATCGGGACAACTTTGGCGATCGCCTTTCCATTTTCTGTCAGGGTGATTTCTTCGCCTGTCTGCTTTAATTGTTCAATGAGTTGGAGAGATTGAGTTTGGAATTGCTGAAGTTGAATTTCCATAATTTTGAGTACAAAAGGTTAATCCGCGATCGCCTAACTCAGGGCTTCCGATAAATAATTAGCAGTGGATTCCACCAGAGGAATGGTTTGTTCATAGAGCATCCGAGTCGGGCCAATAATCCCCACGCTACCGACGGGAACATCACCCTGATGGTATAACGCCGAAACCAAGGTACAGGGACGCATCGATGCCAACGGATTTTCTGCCCCTATGCGGATACTGACGGATTTTGTTAGATGGTCGCGATCAGGCAATTCAAAAATAAGGGGAAAAAGTTGATCTTGCTCCTGTTCCAATAAACGCAGTAACATTTGTACCTGTTCTAATTGGGAAAATTCAGGTTGGCGAATGACCTCAGAAACGCCATGAATGACCATTGGTGCAGAGGATTGTAAGAATGGCTCTAGTTTTTTTAATAAAATTTTCAGAAAATCCGTATAGGAAGTGAACTTTTGATCCATTTCCTGCCAATTCAAGGTAGATAATTCTGATAGGTTTCTACCTTTAAGTTGACTATTTAAAAAATTGGATAAAATCTGTAATTCTTCTTCAAACTCTTCAGGGGAAATAGGGGTTTCTAATTCTGAATTTTGGGGTAAATTCATTAAAATAGAATGGGTTTGATAGGCATCTGTCACAATAATAATCATGACCTGCCCTGGAGAAACCTGAACCAGTTGCAAATGACGCAGTTGAATGGTCGTAGTTTGGGGAAAGGTGATGAGGGCAATATAACCGCTCAGACTCGCTAGGATTTGGGTTGCCCGTTGTAAAAGGGTTTCTAAACTCCAGCCTTGGGAAGTTAATTGTTGCTGTAGGGATTGATCAATTTTTTCTTTTTTATTCGCATTAAATGTTAATAGCTGATCGACATAAATGCGATAACCAGAATCCGAGGGAATGCGCCCAGCCGAAATATGGGGTTGGTAGAGTAAACCTGCTTTTTCTAAACTTCCCAAGGCATTCCGAATCGTCGCAGAACTAATCCTAAATTTATATTCTTCTAAAAGGGTTTTGGAACCAACGGGTTCAGCCGTCGCAATATAGTGTTGAATGGTGGCACGAAGAATATTTTGATAACGCTCGGTCAAATGGGTTTTATTTAGCATGGTTGAATCAAAATAACTTCTAACAATCTTCTAACAATAACGATGATTCGCATTTAGTAACGTGAAACTTTCGGATCAACAAAAAGCGAATAGGCATCTATACCACCTACTATATTTTTAACATTGCTAAAACCGATATTCCGTAACCATTGGCACATCCTATCCGATCGCATTCCATGATGGCAAATCACCAGAGTTTCTAGATCCGATTGATAACGAGACTGGATAGTTTCTGACCAATTGGCAAAATCACTCAGGGGAAGAACATCAAATCCCTCTAAATGGGCGATCGCGACCTCATGGGGTTCACGGACATCAATCAGTTGTAGATCGGGTTTCCTGTCGGACAAGCGGAGAGCTAATTCTTGAACGCTGATTTCCAAGCTCGGTTTAGTCATGAGAAAAATATTATCAGTAATCTGGAAGACCTAAATACTAGAGTAACAGTTTCCTTCGACAATAAAAAAGCGAACAGGGCTTTAAAGAATGCCTATCCTTCTCAGAAAAATTTTCCATAGTCACTCCTCACCTCTTCTATGGGGCAAGAAAGTAGGGGAAGGAATCGTTTTTATCTTGATCTTCAATTAATGATGAGCTAAATAATCCAAAATCCTTTTTTTCGCCAATTTTGTTCTTGAAGAGCTTCTTGCAATGCCTGGGGAGCCAGCCAGCCTTTCTGAATTAAGATTTCACCAAGCTTGAGAGGATAGATATTTTGTTCCTGAATCGCTTCTTCTAGTTGTTGAGGAGCGATGATATTTTTTCTGAGCAAAATTTGCCCTAATTTCATCGAACTGGTTTCTTGGGGTTTGATCGCGGTTAATGTACTCAAAATAAGGCTTCCATCTTTGATGTGTTGGGGGATTAAAGATATAAAAATACGATATTTAAAGTTCATACTAAATTATGTTTCACGATAATACATTGCCTCGTCGATTTTTGTATAGTCAAATTTAAGAATCTTTACAATTGAATGTAATTCTATAGAATTAATCCTTTCGTAGTAAGCTATATTTGTAAATTTCAATACCAGTTTTAGCCAATGGCAGGTCATAGTAAATGGGCGAATATCAAGCGACAAAAGGCTCGTGTTGATGCTAAAAAAGGAAAAACCTTTGCTCAATTGTCCCGTGCGATTATTGTGGCGGCGAGTAGTGGGGTGGCCGATCCCGCAGGAAATTTTCAGTTACGAACAGCCATTGAAAAAGCCAAAGCGGCAGATATTCCCAATGAAAATATTGAACGGGCGATCGCGAAAGGGGCGGGAACCTACGGGGATGGGGGCGCGGCTCTCCAGGCGGTTCGGTATGAGGGTTATGGTGTAGGGGGGGTTGCGGTCTTGATTGAGGCGTTGACGGATAATCGCAATCGCACGGCGGCGGATTTGCGGTCTGCGTTTAGTAAAAATAAGGGAAATTTGGGAGAAACGGGCTGTGTGAGTTGGATGTTTGTGGAAAAAGGGGTGATTCGTTTAGGAGGGGACATTTCGGAAGATTTGCTCTTGGAAGCTTCGGTGGAAGGGGGAGCAGACACCTACGAATGGTTAGAGGAGGCTGAAGGGGGAGGGGCGGAAGTTTATACGGAAGTGGCTAATTTAGAAGTTTTGAGCCAAACTCTCAAGGTTCATAATTTTAAGATTGAGGAGGTTGATATTCGTTGGATTCCTGAAAATACGGTGGAAGTTAGCGATATTGATCAGGCAAAAATGTTGCTCAAGTTAATGGATGCGTTGGAGTCTTTGGATGATGTGCAAAATGTGACGGCTAATTTTGAGTTTCCTGAAGGCGATCGCGATTTTAGTGATCTTTTTTCTTGAAATAGTGACTAACGCTGTGCAAAATCAATAATGCAATCGGCGATCGCGATTTATTACAATAATTTAATCAATGTTGACAAAATATTTGCATATCATTTAAGATATCCGTATTTCAGTCACTCAATTCAAAAGAAATCAAAATGGATGGCAAATGTCTTTGCGGCACAATAACCGTCAAAACTCCCGATAAAAAAAGCGTAGATGCCTGCCACTGTGGAATGTGTCGTCGATGGAGCGGTGGCCCAGCATTAGGGATCTCCTGCGGTTCAAATGTACAGATCGAGGGAGTTGATAAACTCAAAGTATATCAATCTTCGGAATGGGCCGAACGAGCATTTTGTGGTCAGTGCGGTACGCATATTTTTTATAGGTTATTGCATACCAATCAATATTTTGTCCCTGTAGGTCTTTTCCAAGAGGGCATTGAATTTGAGTTTACAGAGCAAATATTCATAGACAGGAAGCCTAATTACTATGAATTTGCTAATCAAACCTTGAATATGACAGAAGCAGAAGTTTTTGCTAAATTTGCACCCATTGAGAATACTGAAAACTCATAATTTTAAGATTACCAACTCTGACATTACATAGCGATAGAAATAGAGAAAACTGCGATCGCCGCTAGTTGGGATAACGAAATTTAAAAATTGCGATCGCGATGGAAATAGGGAAAATTGCGATCGCAGCATTTCAGCTAATAAGGCTTATTTTGACTCGTTGATTAAGTGCGGTGGCAATTTATCGCATTATTTTATTTAGAGGTGGTTAATTCTTCGCGTAAAATGCGGCGTAATAATGATTCTAAGGATTCTCCTTTTTGTTGAATATAGTCTTGTAAGGCTTGGTTAATTAAGGTTTGGTAGTTACCGCCATTTTGGGCGTTGACCGTTTCTCGAAACCAGTCAATAATTTCATCATCAAGATATAGGGTGATCTGGGTTTTTCCTTGGGGAATGGGATCGATCGCGCCTCGTTTTCCAGTGCTAAAGTCGTATTGTTCTTTCATAATTTATCCTTCAT
>JBEIFD010000318.1:0-5042 GCA_040382535.1 Merismopediaceae cyanobacterium | reverse complement strand
GAGCCAGTATAACTAACACCCTGTACCTTTCCATTTTTGTCCGATAAACATGACCAAGGCTCTTTGACATTAGGCACTCGAATCATTACTCCGATACCTGCTTCAGCCCCCTTTACGTCAATGACCGAAAGCTTACTGGGTTTGAGATCAACCTTCTTCGCTACAGCATTTAAGCAGGCAGATTCGGCTTTACTGGTACTAGAATGGGAGCCACTGGAATGGGAACTTGAATTACTTGATGCCGCTTTTGCTTCTGAGCAAATCCCATTGTTTCGACCTGGCCCTGTGTAGGATACGCCAGGTGTGCCATCAGGGTTGATGTTAATAGAAATCGTCACGCCCGATCCTTTTGCTTCGTAGTAATTTTGATTAAATACTTTGAGCTTGGCTTCTTTGCCATTAATATAAACAGGCCCTCCCTGGTCAGCATGAACTTCAATTTTGCCAGGACAAGTATAGTTAAGCTGAGGAATAGCGGCAAGGCTGGCAGTGGCAGTAATTACCATTTGAGCAGTAGCAAGAGTAAGAGCAGAGGTAACAATTAATAACTTTTTCATGGTGGTTTTTTCTTGATTATAACTATATTTTAGAAAAATTATCCGATAGAAATGAACGATTTTGGGATGATAAATTTGGAAATTTACAAAGCAAGTAAGATAGGAACAATCTGATCTAAAAATGTATCAGGTATTTCAACAAACTCGATTAATTTTGCTTACAATGATGCCTTGTTATTGCGTATCACTTTTGATAATGACGGCGATCGCTCTTTTGGGTTCCCAACCAGAAGTTCGTATCGAGCTAATCCATCTAAATGAGTAAATATTGTTTAAATATGTTAAAAATAATGGTTTCGATTAAAGAAAGCTTAAAATTTCCTGTTTACCTGGCGTTGAAACATGATAGTATCCCTCCTAGCTATTTTTTAGGGTAAAAATCCTAGACAAAGTAAAATTTAAGTTCAAGTATAAATAATTAATGAAAAATCTACGAGTTTTAGTTCCCACTATTATGGGTTTATTAGCCCTAACGACGGCAACGGTAGTTCACGCAGAAACGACCATCAGCCCTGCGGATAATGGCAATTTTAGTGTTACAGGCATGATTCCAGGTAATGGTTGTACCGTTCTTTTTAGTCATCGAGGGAGAATGATTGAGAAGGGAAGTTCCTGTAGTTCAAAGGAAATTAACAAAGCCCAAAAAGCGATGGATTCCTATGTGCGTGAACAAAATTCATCTGCTGAGGATGAGCATCCTTCTCGTGGTCGTACCGAGGATGGTGGCCCTGACTACTGGGAAATTTCAGGAGTCAAAAATAACGATCTGGGATTGAAGGCCAAACCTTCCCTGGATTCCGCTTTCACCGTCCGAGGTCTGCGTAATGGGACTATTTTGCGTAATCTGGGTTGTAAAGATCGTAATGGCGATCGCTGGTGTCGAGTGGAAGTCAAAAAGAACCCCAGTCAAACTGGTTGGGCAAGGACTCAGTATCTACGGGAATCCAATGGTCGCCATTAGGATTTTTTGTGGACTAAATTGACTCAAAGTACTTTTAAAGGGGGGACAGAGTTAAAAAGCCTTCCCCTTTCAACTCATTTGATTAGATAATTAGAGACGACACACTTAGAGACTACCTTCATTGACGAGGGATTTAAGGTGTAGAAACTCACCTTTTTTACTAAAGTCACACTGAAAAGGTTTTTTCCCTTGATTGCCCAAATCCGCCGTTCCTTTGACATAATAACTTCCATTTTTATTGCGAACTAATTTCTGCGTTTTAATATAAACAGGTTTAGTTGCAAACTGACTAGAAGCTTGTCCTCGACAATAAGCGGGCATATTTCCTGGGGCAACGGACTCGGCGATCGCGGGAGTGGAAAACAGAGTCACACTAGCGAGTACAATGAGAGTTTTATTGAGATTATTCATGGTCATAATAACTAATTGATCAGGATATTTTTAGAAATAGAAGCTCACCTTAAATTACATTACTTTACAATGCTTAAACCGACTACATTTCTTTCTTAACTATATCACTTTTACTCAAGATTTTATCTATATGAAAAAATATATTTATCTGGTTAGTTTATTGGGATTTATTGGTTTTTCTGGCTCTAGTCAAGCCGAACCTGTCACCAATCCCGTCCTCATCAAAACTCTCGAAACCTATATCGCAAAACAAGGTGCTAACCCCAAAGAAACGCAATATCGGATTGCTGAAATTGATCTGAATGGGGATAAAAAGAAAGATGCTCTTGTCTTGCTTCAAGATAGCTATTGGTGCGGTACAGGTGGTTGTTCAATGTTAGTTTTTACCAATAAAAATAATGATTTTAAGCTGGTTTCCTCTATTTCTCTTGTTCGAGACCCCGTAATTGTTAGCGAAACCAAAACTAAAAATTGGCGCGATATTATTGTCCATGTTAGCGGTGGTGGCGGTGAATCTAAAAATGTCGCTTTAAAGTTTAACGGTTCTAGTTATCCAACCAATCCTTCTATGATAAAACCGTTAGCGGCTAATGCCAAAATTCAAGGTACAAAAGTCTTTTCTGATCCTCGTTAATTGCCCATTATCTTTTTTAAAGCGCGATCGCTGTTTTATTGTTTATGATTGAAAAGTGCGATCATTCTTTTTTCTCTATATTTCTATGCGTACTGATACTATTTTTTATCAATTATTTTTAACTTTTGACTCACTATTATTTGAATTGCTTGAGCAACCCGTAGAAAATGCAGACTATTATCAATTTACGTCAGAAGAGGTGAAGGAAAAAGCCTTTCGTTTTGATGGGATATTCATTCCTAATCGGGAGAATAAACCCATTTATTTTGTCGAGGTACAATTCCAAAATAAACTTGATTTTTATTGGGAGTTGCTTGCCGAAATTAATATCTATCTCAATCAATTTAAGCCTGTTCAAGACTGGAAAGCCGTTGCTCTCTTTGCCCAGCGTAGTCTAGATATTGAAAATGTTACCGCCTATCAACAGGAATTAATCAATAGTGGTCGCATTATTCGTATCTATTTGGATGAGTTGTCCCCTGGTTCCATTGGCATCGGCTTAATTCAATTAATTATTGCCGAAGAATCCCAATCCCCTGCTTTGGTTCAACAACTTTTACAACGTGCTCAAACAGAAATTAGCGATCACTCGGTATCACGGGGTATCATAGACTTACTAGAAACGGTGTTAGTCTCAAAATTTGCTCATCTAAGTCGTCTGGAGATTCAATCTATGTTTTTACTCAGTGACATCAAACAAACGAAAGTCTATCAAGAGGCCAGAAACGAAGGCCGCCAAGAGGGTCGCCAAGAAGAAGGTAGTTCGATCCTAATGCGTCTATTATCTAAACGTTTTGGGAAAATTGGCGATCGCCGTCTGCAAATTATCAATCAACTTTCTTTAGAACAATTGGAAGATTTGGGGGAGTCCCTATTAGATTTTAAAAAAATTTCAGAGTTGGATAATTGGCTTAATTCTCGTGTTATGGAATAAACCGCTATGACATTAACTTCACGTTTGTTATCTCTATTTTTGAATAGCGATCGCCGTTTCCTATCCTGTTTGAAAGCGCGATCGCGGTCTTGTTGTTTATGAATAGTGCGATCGCCGATCTCGTAGTTGATATTCATAAAGCCCAACATTAATAAATCAAGAAAAATTAATAGCTTAGAGGTTGGAAGTTTTCAGGAGTATCGAGTTCAAAAACTTGATCATGAATACGAGCAACATAAAATCCTTCTTGCAAAGTTTTTTCGCGTAATTCGGGAGACATATCAACAGCCGCTAAAATACCATAGAGTTGTTTATCTTTGTGTTCAGGGAAAAAGGTACGAAAACGTTGCAAAATACTTTTTAATTGGGTAATAGATTCTTCTTTTGCATGACTTTTAACTTCTACAATATAGGCAGTATTCAGATTACCATTGGTATAGGCGAGGACATCAATTTCTATATGCTTTCCATCTTCGCTGGCCCTTACACTGGGACTGACGACCTTCATGCCAAACCGTTGTCTGAGGATTTTTTCCATTGAGGGAAGAGCAAGACCTTCGGTAAAGCTACCAAATTTTGCACCGAGTCCCCCAATTTGTTTACCCAATTCTTTGAGTTGGCGGTCAGTCTTCTTCTGTTGTTGAGCATTTTCCTTCTGTTGCCGACTAACTTCCTTAAGTTGTAGGTCAGTCTCCTTAAGTTGTAGGTCAGTTTCTTTTTGAGCCGCCGTTAATTCGGATTGACTGGTGGCCAATTCAGCAAGGAGTCGCCATACATCGTCTGCGGTGGTTGCCATAGATTATCTACCTTTATCATCTTTGGTTTTCCCTATTTTAATGGATTATCTGCGATCGCTGTTTCCTATCCTGTTTGAAGACGCGATCGCCCTAGTTGAGATATTAAGCGATCGCCGTCTCCTGTTTCTGTATTGCAATTTTTGAACTGTCAAGGCATAATAATTATGTTGGTATTGCTGACCTGCTTGAAAGCGACAACTTAAGCCATGAACAAAAATCGTCTAAATGAGATTGAGTCCCATCTTGAAAAGCTTTACGAACAGAAGTATGGTATCGAAACTGCTGTAATTTTAGCCTCCCCAGAGGAACAGACTAGGTTGCGACAAAAAATTCAAATTCAAATCAGTCCTCAAATTGGGAAATATGAGCAAGAATACTGGCAAATTATCGCTAACCAGTCCAATCTAGCTGAAATTCCAGAAGCTGAAGCGGAAGTTGTTGTTGCTGAATTTGTAAAAGGAGTTGGACAACTTCAGGGAGAAAATGCAGAAGTTATAGAATATTTGCAAAAAATCCTCGCTAAAGTGGAAGAACCTGACTCTACAGCCGCCGCTAAACTTGAAGCGGTTATTTCTTCGATTCCTCCTTTTGTGGGAATTTCTATAAGAACTGAGTTGGATCTAAAAGACTTTTTAAGTCGCCATTTTCCTACTTTGATGAACGCGGTGCAACGCCTAAAAAAGTAGAAGTTCTAAATTCATTCTTTGCTTCCCAAAATGTATCGAGAAGCGAATTAATGAGTTATTTG
>JBEIFD010000317.1:0-5048 GCA_040382535.1 Merismopediaceae cyanobacterium | reverse complement strand
TTTCCCCTAGAATGTCCCTTCACCCCAGAGCAAATCATAGACTCCGATTATTTTCCAGACACAAATGCTTGATATAAAGTACGCAGTCGTCGTCTTCCTATTGATTAAACTTTAAAAATGCGATCGCACTTTAACTGTAATATATAGTCATCATATTGTAACGTTTGCGTATAATGTTGGGGGTTTTGATCAGGAAAAGTTAGTATGACTATTTATGCCATTGAAGTAACTGATTTAGCCGTTGAAGAATTGAGCAACATTCGTACATTTGAGCGTCGTCCAATTCTGGAGGCAATTCGCCAACAACTCACCTACGAACCTACCGTTATTACACGAAATCGCAAACTTCTTGAATCTTTAATACCTAGTTTTAAAACAGTTCCCCCCATTTGGGAATTACGAGTAGGAGAATACAGAATATTCTATGATGTAGATGAAGCGGAAAAAATTGTTTATATTCGAGCTATTCGGCGAAAAACACCTGAACAAACAACAGAGGATATAGTGCAATGAAACAATTAACCCTAGAACAACTATCAGAACAACTACAGGACTATGTACGCTCTGCTCAAGCAGAACAAATCTTGATTACTGACAACGGTAAACCGATCGCTCTTTTACTAGGATTAGAAAACGCTGATTTAGAACAATTCAACCTACAACTATCAACACAATTCTGGGATATGATTAGCGATCGCAGAAAACGCCCTACTACACCATTATCTGTAGTAGAAGCACAATTAAAGGACTTAGAATAATGACATCTTTATTTAATCAAACATAAAAATAATTAAAGAAAGCCAATTAATTGGATTTAAACTGCCAACACTCCTCCGCGATCGCCCAATTTTCTTCGGTGTGAATAATTAAAATGCTAATAGAAGAATCATTTGTAGAAATCTCTTGATCAAAAGGAGACTGAGCATTTTTTTCCAAGTCTAATTTTAATCCTAAAAAAGCAAATCCTTCACAGACTTTTTCCCGCACAATTGCTGAATTTTCTCCGACTCCTGCCGTGAAAACTAGAACATCTAAACCCCCTAAAGACGCTAACATTTGTCCCAGGCAAGCGCGAAAACGATGAATATAAATTTCAAACGCAAGTTTTGCCCGTTCATGATCATCTTTTATCCCTTCTAAAATATCTCGTAAATCAGCAGAAATTCCAGAAATTCCCTTTAGCCCCGACTCTTTATTTAATAAATGATTTAACTCCTCTCCTGTTAATCCATATTGTCGCATTAAATAAATCAGAATAGCAGGATCAATCGAACCACTCCGTTCCCCCATCATCAACCCTTCTAGGGGAGTGAATCCCATTGTGGTATCAATACTAATCCCATCTTTAATCGCCGTCAAAGATGCCCCGTTACCGATATGACAGGTAATTAATTTAAGGGATTCCAAAGGTTTATCTAATAATTGAGCCGCTTTTTGAGAACAATATTTATGGCTTGTTCCATGAAATCCATAGCGACGAATACCTTTATCAATCCACTCGTAGGGGATGGGATAAAATGCCGCTTTAGAGGGAATAGTTGTATGAAAAGCCGTATCAAAAACCGCAACTTGGGGAATATTTTTTAATAAATCTTCAATCGCTTCAATGCCTTCTAAATGGGCGGGATTGTGAGACGGAGCGAGGGGAATTAATCTTTTAATAGTCGCTTTTACTTCATCGGTAATTAACATTGCTTGGGAATAATTGGTTCCCCCATGCACGACCCGATGGCCAACTAGATCAATTTCTGTTAGGTTATCTAAAACCTGGGTTTCCCCTGTTTGCAGGGTATGGAGCATTTGGCTAATTCCTTCTTTGCGATCGCTGTTGGCTAATTCAATTTTCTGTTTAACCCCGTTCGCTTTGACGGTTAACACGCCTTTTCCTGCTAAAACTGTCCAATCAATCATCGCTTCCCAAATCGGTTCAGGGGGATGAGCGGGTAAATTGTCCCCTAGTAAATCGTAGAGACAACTTTTTTGGCTACTAGAACCAGCATTTAAAACGAGAATTTTCATGATGCGATCGCTAATCTTTGTAATTTACCCAGATACTCAATAAACTAACCCCTATTCTGATACAAACTTATCCAATATTCAATTTAAGAACAGATTATCCCTGGGAGAACGCCCGAAAAAACTCGCTTTACACCCAACAATCGCGCAGAGAGATAGGACAGCTTAGGGTTTTAAGTTACAATAGGTACTTGGACAAAATACAGCAGACCACTCCTCGCGGAAAAATCTGTCATTTTGTAAAAAACAGCCAATCCTTGAAATAACGGACATTAACGCGGTGCAAAGTTCCTACTACGGAGATTCAGCCTTTCGTACCCCACCTCCTGACCTTGAATCTCTCTTACTAAAAGAGCGGATTGTTTATCTGGGAATGCCTCTGTTTTCTTCCGATGAAGTAAAACAACAAGTGGGAATGGATGTGACGCAATTGATCATCGCTCAACTCCTTTTCCTTCAATTCGACGACCCCGATAAACCCATTTTCTTCTATATCAACTCGACGGGAACCTCTTGGTACACAGGAGACGCGATCGGCTTTGAAACCGAAGCCTTTGCCATTTGTGACACCATTAATTACATTAAACCCCCAGTCCATACCATTTGTATTGGTCAGGCAATGGGAACCGCCGCCATGATTTTATCGGCAGGAACCAAGGGTTTTCGGGCGAGTCTTCCCCATACGACCATTATCCTCAACCAAAATCGGACGGGTGCTAGAGGCCAGGCAACGGATATTCAAATTCGGGCCAAAGAGGTATTGGATAATAAACGGACTATGTTGGAAATTTTTGCTAAAAATACGGGTCAAACCGTCGAAAAAATTGCCAAGGATCTAGACCGAACTTTTTATCTCACCCCAGAACAGGCTAAAGAATACGGCTTGATCGACAAGGTACTAGAAAGTCGTAAAGATCTCCCCAAAGCCCTAGCCGCCGTCGGTTAATGATTTAATCCCCCACTTTGTTTGACTGTTAACCCTTAATTTTTAACCTAATCGCTATGCCTATCGGTGTTCCTAGTGTGCCTTACCGTCTTCCTGGAAGCCAGTACGAGCGTTGGATTGATATCTATACTCGTCTGAGCCAGGAACGTATCATTTTCCTCGGTCAAGAAGTCACCGATGGACTTGCTAATCGTATTGTGGCTTTTTTGCTCTATTTGGATGCAGAAGATCCCAGTAAACCGATTTATTTGTATATTAATTCCCCTGGCGGCTCTGTCACCGCAGGCATGGCCATCTACGACACCATGCAGTACATTAAATCGGAGGTCGTCACGATTTGCGTGGGGTTAGCGGCCTCGATGGGAGCCTTTTTGTTGGCATCAGGAACTTCTGGCAAACGTCTGGCTCTTCCCCATGCTCGGATCATGATTCACCAACCCCTGGGCGGTACGGGCAGACGACAAGCGACGGATATTGATATTGAAGCCAAGGAAATTCTCCGTATTCGTCATCAGTTGAATGGCATCATGGCTGAACGTTCTGGCCAGACCATCGAAAAAATCGCCAAGGATACAGACCGCGATTACTATATGTCTGCGGCGGAAGCGGTGGAGTACGGACTCATTGATAAGGTGATAGAAGATCGTTCTGCTACGGTTTAGGAAAAATATTTATCTAATTCCCCCAGATTTCGGTTTGGGGGTTTTATTTTTTGGTGAAAAATATTAGAAATTCGCGATCGCGATTTAGAGGTTAGGGAAAAAAGAAATTTTACTAAGAATAGTGAGTAAACCAACAATTGAATTTGATTAAAGAGAGAAGTTAGTCGCTTCTCTTTTCTATTTTAGGATAATCTATTGAGGCTAGATTGTCATTGTCAGAGGTTTCAGCTAAAAATTTGTTTTTGTTGAATTAACTGAATCAAATTCAAATCGTTGCTCATAATCAGTTTCTCCATATAAATTAAAACTGATAGTTGCTTCATCTCCCAATGCTTTTACATGATGAATTGTATTAGGTAAAAAGCCGATAATATCTCCTGGATTAAGAGTTAATTCACCCACTTGTTTGATATTTGAGGTGAAGTTGGACGGATCAGTTTCTTGCCAAAAAGTATTTTTTTCTTGACCACTAATGAGAGCAACTAATCCCCAAGTTCCGTGATTATGAATGGGAGAAACTTGCCCTGGCAACCAAGCAACAGTTTGTACGGTGAGGGGAAAATCAGGTTCATCATAAAGCATTGTCACTGACCAGCCTAATTCAGGGTCGGGTGCTTCATATTCTGTTAATAGCCAAGGATTGTTACCAAGGAGTTTTCGCACCAATGGTCTAATAGCTTTTAAGCGATCGCGATCGCCTTCTATGTTGGTCAAAATATCTTCTAAATCCGTTAGAAATCGATAGAGTCGGTAGGATTGCTCGACAAAATCTTCTTGAATAGTATTGGTACAATTTATTGCTTCTCCAGCGTCTGTGATTAACCAATCTTGATTTGTCAACATTTTATTGAGATTAGAGGTAAAGACTTTGACTATTTTAGAGGGCGAGCGCCACTCCCTCACCGAGTTAATCTAATTTAAATCCATTTTGGCTTGACCTTCGTAAGGGACAAAGAATAAATAACTTATGCGTTTTGGTTGTCTTGAGGAATGGCCCTGTAATTCCATTTCGGAAGATATTCATCAAAAACGATGGGTAAATTCTTCTTGAAACCATCCATAACCTTTCGTCCTTTAGCATAAACCTTATCCGAGAGATTAACACTTACAGTTAAACCTTTTTTGTTGGAAGTCCTTTCAATCAGAGATTTTACTAGCTCAATACTAGAGAAAACTGCTCCCTGACAAGCTCTGGTCACATGAGGAAATAAACGATGCTCAATGGGATTGTATTTGGAAGTATAGGGAGGATAATGGGCTACTCTAATTTCAAGTCCAATTTCGTTGGCCAAATTCTGTAAATCTGCCTTAAAAATGTAATAACGAGAGCTATTACTACCACCACCATCACACACAAGCAAGATTGACTTAGCGAAGGTATAGTAAAACTGCCCCAATTGTGTCCACCATTCCTTGATACTGTC
>JBEIFD010000316.1:0-5050 GCA_040382535.1 Merismopediaceae cyanobacterium | reverse complement strand
GCTTGACTCACCCACATATTGCCACTGACGAGGATAATTACCAAGGCGATCACGGCGGGGAACTGGAGCCAGGAGCGTTTTTTCCACTCAAAAAAACAAATGATACCGAGCAGAATGGAAACTAAACCCAAGGGATAGAGCAAGAGAGGAATAAATTTAGAGAAAAAGATAAAATCTGCGAGAAAATAGCCCCTAAAAAAAGATTCAGGGGGAGAAAGAGCGAATTTCCAAAAATCAATCAGACTCATTGACGACTAAAGCGTAAATTAGCCATATTATCAGAATTGGTTCCACTGTTGGCAACCGCAACGACTTCTCCTTTAACGCCCTGAGTGGCAAGAGCTTGTACCCGTTCTTCCGCTAAAGATTTTTCAGAAAAGGTTCCCGCATGAATGAAACCATCCGTTTGACGCACAAAGGCCATGGGTTCAACTGCTTGTACCTGGGACAGGGAGATATTATTAGTTTCTTTGACTTGAACTTGATAAAGTTTAGTCACCGTTGCGATCGCGGATTTATTGGAGTTATCTGAAATATTAGGTTTAACGCTGGGAATTAGGGGTTTTAAATTGGTTTGCTTAGAAATGGGTTTTATAGTGGGTTTGATCGCAGTTCGATTAACCTTGGGCTGTACAGCAGGAGCAACTGTTGTTTTAGTTTGAGTGATTTTAGGATGAGGAATCGGTGCTGTCAGAGAACCACTGGTAAAGACATATTCTCGAATTACCTTAGATTGAGTTTGAATAGGAGAAGAATTTTGACTAGGGGGAACTGGCAAGCTCGGATGTGCGTCAGTTTGATTGTAGATAGTCGAAGGTAAACCCTGCGGAACTTTCAAGACAGGGGGCGGTGGTAACATTTTGTTAGCCGATAATTGGGCTTGGCTGGGGAATGGAACAATTACCATCAAAGCCAAACCACCTAAAGCAAAAACGGACAAAGCGTAAGGCTTCATCGCAACACTCCATTAAGATTAAATTTCCTCACACCGAAAACGAATTAAAAATGCTTTTTCGCTTTTGGCTTTACCCTGAATTGTAAGCGAAATGTTAGCCTAGAGAAAGTTATTGTTAAGTTCGGTGATCTTTAAGTATTGATAAGTATTGAGAATGGTTAAAAAAGTTGTCGTTGGCTTATCTGGCGGAGTCGATAGCTCAGTTGCGGCGGCTATCTTACACCGTCAAGGCTATGAAGTGGTCGGATTAACGTTATGGTTAATGAAAGGAAAAGGCCAATGTTGTTCGGAAGGAATGGTCGATGCGGCTAGTTTGTGTGAGCAATTGGGCATCCCCCACGAAATTGTGGATAGTCGCGACCTTTTTCAGACCCATATTGTCGATTACTTGGTGACGGGTTATGGAGAAGGGGTTACGCCGTTGCCCTGTTCCCAATGCAATAAGGCGGTTAAATTTACGCCTATGCTCAACTATGCCCAAGAAACGCTAGGCATTGACCAAATTGCAACGGGTCACTATGCACGGATTCGTTATGATGCCACGAGTGGGCGTTATCAATTATTGCGGGCGGTGGATTTACACAAGGATCAATCCTATTTTCTCTATGATTTGAGTCAAGAAGTTCTGGCGACGGTTTTATTTCCCCTGGGAGAACAAACTAAGACAGAAACCCGTAGAATTGCCACCGAATTTGGTTTGAGTGTGGCGGATAAACCCGATAGTCAGGATTTATGCTTAGTAGAGTCTCATGGTTCCATGCGGGATTTTTTGAATAAATATATTTCAGAAAAAGAAGGGGAAATTGTCGATCTTTCGGGAAAGGTTTTGGGGAAACACCAGGGTATTCACCATTACACTATTGGGCAACGTAAGGGTTTGGGGATTGCGGCGGCTGACCCTCTCTATGTGGTGAAACTTGATCCTGTGATGAATCGGGTGATTGTCGGCGATCGCGAAAGTGCGGGTAGTTTAGATTGCTCTGTAACGCGGCTGAATTGGGTTTCGATTACGGAACCGACGGCTCCCATTCGCTGTGAAGTGCAGGTTCGTTATCGGTCTTCTCCTGTGGTGGTCAGTGTGATTCCCCTAGAAGGCGATCGAGTTAAATTAGTCTTTGATGAACCCCAATTTGGCATTACCCCAGGTCAAGCGGCCATTTTTTATGACGGAGAAATGCTCTTGGGTGGCGGAATTATCGAAAAATCTCTAGAGTAAAGTCCAATAACAGAATTAAAGCAATGGCAAGGAGTCAAAAATACCAAGCAAGCTATCGAGGAAAGCCACCTAAAAAACAGGGATCTTTCCCCTTTTTCGGGTTAATTTTGGGAATAGGATTGGGGGGAATTTTATTCAATCAACCCTTATTTTCTCGATTTGTTGCTCAACAGGATCTAACGACCTTCACTTCTGAACTATTAGACCAAAATTTCCTCCCCGCTTCCGTTGTCATTACTCAGCGAGTGGATAATCCAACGGCGGGCAATCCTGAAATTGTAAAGCTGACGGATGCCGATCGCCTGGATCAATTAGCGGCTTCTGTGAATTATACGGGGTCTTCCGTTGAGGAATTGGCGAAAATCCTGACTCCTTTAGCTTCGACTGAAGCCGAAAAAGCTCGTTTGATTTATGCCTGGATTACTCAACATATTGCCTACGATGTTGAAGCTCTTAAACGCGATCGCCGAGAATTAGATTTAAGTACAACGGGTGTATTAACCAGTCGAATGACCATCTGTTCAGGCTATGCCAACCTCTATCAATCTTTAGCCAAGGCAATGAGTTTAAAATCCGTCATTGTTGAAGGCTATGCTAAAGGGCCAAGCTATTTAGTCGGTCAAGATAATGAGGTTAATCATGCTTGGAATGGTGTAAAAATTGATGGGACTTGGTATCTTCTTGATGCTACCTGGGGGGCAGGTGCGATCAACAACGATCAATTTGTCGCAAAGTTTAATCCCTATTATTTCGCCACACCTCCCGATCAATTAATCTATAGTCATTTTCCCGCCGAAAGCCAATGGCAATTATTACCAACGGTTTATACTAGGGCAGCATTTGACCAGTTTCCTGATATTTCGGCTCGTTTTTTTCGCGATCAACTTCAACTTTTAAGCCATAAAAATAATCGAGTTATTTCTGCTAATGGACAGTCAGAAATTCGACTCAATATTCCCGATAATATTTTAATCGCAGCTCAACTATTAGATAAGTCAGGCTCTAAATTAGAGCAGAATTACACCTTTGTTCAAAAACAAGGTCAACAGGCGATCATTCGTGTTTCCTTTCCTTCTGTCGGAGAATATGAACTGATTATTTTCTCTAAAAAAAGAGAGGAAGAAACCTATTATCAAGCGGTTAAATACGACATCCAAGCCGTTGCGCCAGGGGAAGCTTTTCCGTTAATCTACGGTAGTTTTACTGATAAAAATGCTTATTTAGAAATGCCTTTAACTAAATCGTTACCCATTAATCAAGCAAGTTATTTTCAACTCAAAGTTAATGGGGCGAGTAAAGTTATTGTCATCAATAAAGAGACGAATAATATAACAGAATTAAACCCTAGTAGCTCTTTTTTTGTCGGTTCCGTTGTGATTGATCCAGGTAAAACTATCGTAGCGGCTGAGTTTCCAGGAAGTAGCCAATATTGGACTCTCTTAGAATATAATTAAATACTCACAATATCGCAAATAATTCAAGCTATTCTAAATTTATTAAATCATTAATCAAAAATGTCTTCTAGTCCAAAAATTACAATTACTATTAAACTCTTTGCCGCCTATCAAGAAGCTTATAATGTAGCAGAATTAAAACGGGATTTTAGCCTTAATACTTCTATTTTAGAAGTACTAAATCAATTGATTTCTGAACGTCCCGAACTAGAAAAGTGGCGATCGCTGACTCGCTTTGGTTTAAATTTACATTTCGTAGAAGCAGAAACGTTGCTCCAAGATGGAGATGAGATCGTCTTTATTCCCCCTGTTAGTGGTGGTTAGATCAAGCTTTTTTTGGCGATCATTCACAAGATCGACTTTGAGTTATGTTATTCTGACAGTGTTTTGTGATGGGAGAGTGAGTGACGGTGAGTTATATTTTGGGTATTTCTGGGTACTACCATGACAGTGCGGCGGCATTAATTAACGATGGCGAGATTGTAGCGGCGGCTCAGGAAGAACGTTTTACTCGAAAGAAACATGATGCCAGTTTTCCCCAAAATGCCATTGTTTACACTCTAAAAGAAGCCCAAATTTCCTTGGGACAATTGGATTATATTGTCTTTTATGAAAAACCCCTTCTTACCTTTGATCGCCTATTAGAAACCTATCTTGCCTACGCACCGCAAGGATTACAGTCTTTTATTTCAGCCATGTCCGTTTGGTTACAGGAAAAACTTTATCTCAAAACGGTGCTTAAAAAAGCCCTAGCAGAATTGGGCAATTGTAAATCAAAACAACTCCCTCCCCTGCTTTTTGGGGAACATCATCAATCCCACGCGGCATCAGCTTTTTTCCCTAGTCCGTTTGAAAAGGCGGCAGTTTTGTGCATGGATGGGGTCGGGGAATGGGCGACGACTTCTCTCTGGTTGGGGGAAGGAAATCAGTTAACGCCCCAGTGGGAAATTGATTTTCCCCATTCTTTAGGGTTGCTTTATTCTGCTTTTACCTATTATACGGGATTTAAGGTTAATTCAGGGGAATATAAGCTAATGGGACTCGCCCCCTATGGTCAGCCGAAATATGTGGATTTAATTTTAAATAATTTGTTGGATTTAAAAGATGACGGCACTTTTCGGTTAAATATGAAGTATTTTAACTATACAACGGGCTTGACTATGACCAATAAGCTCTTTGACCGTCTTTTTGATGCGCCTCGTCGTCAGCCTGAAGCAGAATTAACTCAACGAGAAATGGATATTGCCGCTTCTATTCAGCAGGTAACGGAGGAAATTGTTTTAAGATTAGCAAATACAGCCCAAAAGGAGTTGGGAGTCGATTATCTTTGTTTAGCGGGAGGGGTCGCGCTCAATTGTGTCTCTAATGGTCGCTTATTACGGGAGGGAAAATTTAAAGATATTTGGATTCAACCTGCGGCGGGAG
>JBEIFD010000315.1:0-5069 GCA_040382535.1 Merismopediaceae cyanobacterium | reverse complement strand
TTGCCCAAAATATTTTAGCCGCCGCAGATCAGGGAAAACATTTTTTATTTCGCAGTGGGGCTAGTATTCTCACTGCCCTTGCTCAATTAGGAAAACAACCCCTAGCTCCTGAATTAATGGGAAAATATAAACCGACCGACAAAACGGGCATTATTTTAGTCGGTTCCCATGTCAAAAAGACCACTGAGCAATTAAATAATTTATTAAAAGAATCGGGAGTTGTCGGGATTGAAATTGATGTCACTCGCCTCCGAGATTTCCCTGAACAACGTAATCAGTTATTAACCGAAACTCTGGATAAAATTAATGCTATTCGAGCGGAAAATAAAACCCCTGTTATCTATACCAGTCGTCAGGAATTGGCTTTTAATACAATCCAAGAACGTTTAGATTTTGGGGTTGCTGTTTCAGCTTTATTGATGAGTATTGTTCAACAATTACCGAGAGATATTAGCTTTTTAATCAGTAAAGGTGGCATTACTTCCAACGATGTTTTAAGTACTGGTTTGAGCCTTCGTTCAGCCCGTTTATTAGGACAGATTTTGCCAGGTTGCTCTATGATCACAACTGCCGAAAATCATCCTTTATTTCCTAATTTACCGGTTGTTTTATTTCCAGGGAATGTGGGTGATGCCCAGGCTTTAACGACTGCTTATCATCGCTTGAGCCAAGCTTAAGATGAGAGAATGTCATTGGGCGTAAGCCTTACTACGGGAAAATCCAGATATTAACAATTAACGAGCCGATAATAAATGGTCGATTCTTTCCTGTACACCTTCAAAACTCGGATCAAGCTCTAAGGTTTTCTGATAACAGGCGATCGCCTCTTCCATATTTCCCATTGCTTCTAAAACGAGTCCTCGACTAAACCAGGCCTGCTGATTTTCTGGATTTAACAATAAAACTTTCTCAAAAGAGGTGAGCGATTCCTCTAAACGACCTAAATTGCCCAAGGCTCCCCCCCGATGTTGCCAGGCTTCTGCTAGGTCTGGTTCCAGGGTCAAGGCTTCATCCCAACTCGCGATCGCACTGTCTAAATCCCCAATATTAGCCTGTTGAAGTCCTCTATCCAACCAACCATCAGCCGTTTCGGGTAGAGGTTGATGACTGAGATCCGCTTGAACTTCACCAAACTGTTTCATCAATGCCGTGATAATGGTAGTCGCGTCAGGGGAATCCAAACCTAATTGTTCAGCCAAACTGACGGCTAAGGCGCGATCGGTCTGTAATTGAGCGGTCAACTCTTCGACGGTATAGGTATTGACCTGTTGACCATGAGCTTCTTCAGAAGGAAATTCTAGAGAATCAATATCCGTCAGTTCTACATCGGGGCCAGAATATTCCCAAACTTCATTTTCAGCCGCTTCCCGTGCATAAAGTTGTCGTCCAATCAAATAGGCTTGATGACCAATAGGTTCAAGTTGAGGGAAAGACTGGGCCAATTCTCCGAAACGCATCATCCGAGTCGCAAGGGGTAAATTCGGGGCGGGAGAAGCTAATACTTTTTCGCCAAAACGCTCTAACCAACCGACCCAAGGTTTAGCTTTACCCCGTTCCTGAAGTTGATCAAAAAACTTGAGGACTCTCCCTTCGTGCCAACCGTGAGCAATTCCTTCTAGCAACTGATTAAACAAAAATTCATAATCCGTATCGGTGAGCGCAACGACTGCTTGATTTTGCTTAAGTTTTCTTCTTTGGGAAGGAGACAAACTGCCACTTCCTCCGATAAACTGCCCTAAAAACCGTTTAATCCACTGCCAAATCCCTTTAAATAATCCTTGCATGAGTTATCTTGATTAAAACCAAAAAGCGTTTAGTTGCCTCTCGCTCCATTTTAAAGCATTCTCAGACCGACACTCCATTCAAAAGCGGCATTATCGTAGAGTTGAATGTCAGGAGATTCTCTCAAACCTTTGGTAATCAGGGAGTTACGACATTAGCGGAATATTCTCTATCTCAATGATGGAGAGCCAACCAGAAGTTTTAAATGGGGAAACTGGGTGACAATAAGCGATCGCCAACCCAGTATCGCTACGACCAATCGCCTCAGAAAAAATAAAAAAACTTTGTTCATCCCCCATTAGGAAGGAATAAGTGTATTATGGGTGATTAATTTATGTTAACTTGTGTCCCATTTCTTCCAGAGAGGATTTAAGAAAGTTGTCTAAACGCTATTTGTTTACCTCAGAGTCAGTCACAGAGGGCCATCCCGATAAAGTCTGTGACCAGATCTCTGACACTATTATTGATGCCCTTCTAGCTCAAGATCCCGCTAGTCGAGTCGCGGCTGAAGTCGTCGTCAATACGGGATTAGTGCTAATTACGGGAGAAATTACGTCCAAAGCAACGGTTAATTTTGTCGATCTCGCCCGCAAAAAAATCGCAGAAATTGGTTACACCGATGCAGATAATGGCTTTTCGGCCAATAGTTGCGCGGTTCTCGTCGCCCTGGATGAACAATCTCCCGATATTTCCCAAGGGGTCACGGCGGCTCAGGAACAACGCCATGCCCTGAGTGATGACGAACTAGACAAGATTGGCGCAGGAGATCAAGGCTTAATGTTCGGGTTTGCTTGTAATGAAACCCCTGAATTGATGCCTTTACCCATCAGCTTAGCCCATCGCATTTCCCGTCGTTTGGCCGCAGTCCGCAAAACAGGCGATGTTCCCTATCTCCGTCCTGATGGCAAAACCCAGGTTTCTGTCGCCTATGAAGATGGTAAGCCCGTTGGCATTGATACTATCTTGATTTCCACTCAGCACGATGAATTTATCGGTGATATTAAGGATAATGCTGAAGTTCAAGCTAAAATCAAGGCCGATCTTTGGGAAGCGGTAGTTCTTCCTGTTTTTGCTGATATTGACCTTAAACCCGATGCTGAAACCCGTTTTCTGGTCAATCCGACTGGAAAATTTGTAATCGGTGGCCCTCAAGGGGATGCAGGATTAACGGGACGCAAAATTATTGTGGATACCTACGGCGGTTATTCTCGTCATGGCGGCGGTGCTTTCTCTGGTAAAGATCCCACGAAAGTTGACCGTTCGGCGGCCTATGCGGCTCGTTATGTGGCTAAAAATATTGTGGCGGCAGGATTAGCGGATAAATGTGAAGTTCAGGTCAGTTACGCGATCGGGGTTGCTCGTCCTGTCAGTGTGATGTTAGAAACCTTCGGTACAGGCAAAGTCAACGAAGACGAATTACTCGAAATCGTGAATAAGTTGTTTGAATTGCGCCCTGCTGGGATTATCCAAACCTTTAATCTTCGGGGTTTACCCGCAGAACGGGGAGGACGTTTTTACCAAGATTTTGCCGCCTATGGTCACTTTGGGCGGACTGATTTAGATCTTCCCTGGGAACAAACGGATAAGGCGGCTTTATTAAAAGAAGCTTTTGCCCGTCCCTTGTCTGGCGTTGCTTCCTAAGTTCTTTCATAATCTAAGAACCAGTTAGAACGCGATCGCGTTTCATCAGACTTAGGATTAAAAGCGATCGCTGAAAACATCCTTAAAGTGTTGTGGGGGTTTGGTTTCTAAATCTATATAGGACTTAGAGACTAAGCCCTCTTATTTCGTCAAAAAGAAATATTACTTTCCATCAATATCACAAAAAAAAGAGGTAGGAAATCTTACCTCTCGATAATTGTAAAAAATTAAATTTCTGGCTCAAAATTATTCAGACTTCAACATCACCTAACTGGCGGCAATATACTCTTCCACATTAGAACGTCGTCTCCGCAGGTGGGCTAGGGCTTGGTGTTCTAGTTGGCGCACTCGTTCTCGGCTGATATTGAGTCTTTGTCCGATTTTTGCCAGAGAAAGTTCTTTGCCATCGTCTAAACCAAAACGCAGAGTGAGGACGGTTTGTTGTTGGGGAGTGAGTTCCGACAATAAACTGTTTAAGTCCTGACGCATTAACTCCTGGGTAATATAAAGATCAGGAGAAATGCCATCATCTTCTAATAATTCGGATAACTCCGTATCCTGATTATCTCCCACTCGGACATCGAGGGAAATGGGTTGACGAGCCATGCTCAGATATTCCCGAATTTGGGAAGGTTCAATTTCTAAGATCTGGGCGATTTCGGCGGGTGTGGCATTTCGTCCCAGTTTTTGAGCGAGTTCTCGCTGAGTTTTTTTGATTTTATTCAGTTTTTCGGTGATGTGGATGGGTAAGCGAATAGTGCGTGATTGTTGTGCGATCGCTCTGGTGATAGCTTGACGAATCCACCAGTAGGCATAGGTCGAAAATTTATAACCCTTGGTCGGATCGAATTTTTCTACACCCCGTTCTAGTCCCAGACTTCCTTCTTGGATTAGATCCAAAAATTCCATGTTACGCTTCTGATACTTTTTGGCGATCGCAACGACCAGGCGGAGATTGGCCTCGATCATCTTTTTCTTAGCCCGATTGCCAAATTGAAGAATACGATTAAATTCTTCGGCATTGAGTTTCACCGAGTTCATCCATTCGAGCGAACTGGGTTCTCTTCCAAGATTTTCAGCTAGGCGATCACGTTGTTCAATTAATGGCATCATCTTTTGAACTTGCTTGCCATAGACAATTTCTTGCTCATGCGTGAGTAAGGGAACCCGTCCAATTTCGTGCAGATAAGTACGAACCATATCCGCCGAATAGAGAGGCTGTTTAGTAGTTTTGTTGAGATTAGCGGTGGGCATTGGCGAGTTGACTCCTTAAACCAGCAGAAAGTCCGTCACTGTACTTTGAGTTTTCCCAGAAATGATTGAAATCAATACACAAATAACAAAAACGAAGTCGATACGACTTTGATCTGCTCCCATAATAACCTATTACTTTAGACGATGGCAATTTCTGAAAGGTTCAACGGCTTAGGAAGAAATAATCAGCTAGGGAAGAAGCCGAATAATCGTCAGTTGTCATTTAGTTGTCATTTGTCGGGCATCTGGCAATTCTTTCTAAGGAATTTAGGTAATCGTTCAGAGGGACAAAATCTGATAATCTAAAAGTCATGGAAGAAAAACACCTACTAGAGACAGGCGAAATTGACGAAAATGATTGGGATAAAACTCCAGTCAGCGTCAAAAACTTG
>JBEIFD010000314.1:0-5076 GCA_040382535.1 Merismopediaceae cyanobacterium | reverse complement strand
ATGGAAACTGATTTAACCACGATCAAAGTTGATGTCGCAACGGTTAAGACAACGGTTAATTCCCTAGAGAATAGATTAGAAAAAATAGAAACAGAGCAGAAAACTCTAATTAAAGACATGGCAGACCTAAAAGGGGTAAAGTCTCTGATTATCCCCATCATTGTCGCAGTAACGACCAGTGTGATTACCTTACTGATTCGAGCAATTCCCAATCCCTAACGGCGATCGCATTCTGAAGCCATTAAAATTACCAAAATCTAAATATCTGAATAATTTTCACATCTGTAAGCATTTCTACTTTCTTCGGCGAGGGATATGTGACAATAAAGTTCGTTATCCCTACAATAAAGACGAATTGCTAAATTAGGTATTTTATGGAACTGCTTTATCAATATGCCTGGATCATTCCTGTGTTGCCCTTGGTTGCAGCCATGATTGTCGGTCTGGGATTAATTTCTTTTAATCAATTTACCAATGGATTGCGTCAACTCAATGCAGTACTGATCGTTTTTTTCCTCGGTACAGCAATGATCTTATCCATTGGGCTATTGGTCAGTCAACTGCAAGGTCATGAATCCTATCGCTATATGTTGGAGTGGGCCTCGGCGGGCGACTTCAAGCTAGAAATGGGATTTGTGATCGACCATCTCAGCGCACTCATGCTGGTAATTGTCACCTCCGTTGCCTTTCTGGTGATGATCTACACCGATGGTTATATGGCCCATGACGCTGGTTATGTGCGGTTTTATGCCTATTTAAGTTTATTTGCCTCCTCCATGTTGGGTTTAGTCATTAGCCCCAACCTTATTCAGGTTTATATTTTCTGGGAATTGGTGGGGATGTGTTCCTATTTGCTGATTGGCTTCTGGTATGACCGCAAAGCCGCCGCCGATGCCTGTCAAAAAGCCTTTGTGACCAATCGAGTCGGTGACTTTGGTTTACTCTTAGGAATTTTGGGTTTATATTGGGCGACCAATAGTTTTGATTTTCCTGTGATTGGAGAACGTTTGGAACAATTGGTTTCTTCAGGAGCCATGAGCGGTGCGATCGCCTCTTTCCTAGCAATTTTAGTTTTTCTGGGGCCAGTGGCTAAATCAGCTCAGTTTCCCCTCCACGTTTGGTTACCCGATGCAATGGAAGGCCCGACCCCCATTTCGGCATTAATTCATGCGGCGACGATGGTTGCGGCAGGTGTATTTCTCATCGCTCGGCTCTACCCCGTCTTTGAACCCTTACCCGTCGTCATGAACGTGATCGCTTGGACAGGTTGCACAACCGCCGTTTTAGGAGCAACGATCGCCTTAACGCAAAATGACATTAAAAAAGGATTAGCCTATTCCACCATTTCTCAGTTGGGTTATATGGTCATGGCAATGGGAATTGGAGCCTATTCGGCGGGATTATTCCACCTGATGACCCATGCTTTCTTTAAAGCCATGCTCTTCCTTTGTTCTGGTTCTGTCATTCATGGCATGGAAGCCGTTGTCGGTCATGATCCCATTTTGGCGCAGGATATGCGAATGATGGGCGGTTTACGCAAATATATGCCCGTTACTGCGACTTGCTTTTTAATTGGAACTTTAGCGATTTGTGGGATTCCTCCCTTTGCAGGTTTTTGGTCTAAAGATGAAATTCTCGGTCTGGCCTTCCAAGCAAATCCTGCTCTCTGGGCGATCGGTTGGTTAACGGCGGGTTTAACGGCTTTTTATATGTTCCGTATGTACTTCATGACCTTTGAAGGCGGGTTTCGGGGTAATGATCAATCCCTAAAAAATAAGGTAAGGTCATTCTATGGACTCCTCACTCCTGCCTTTGGGCCTGGTGCAATGGATGTCAAAGAGTTAGATCATGATACTCATCACAGTCATTCTCCCCACGAATCGCCCATCGCCATGACTCTACCTTTGATGGTGTTAGCGGTTCCCTCGGTTCTGATTGGTTTAATCGGCAAGCCCTGGGCAAACCAGTTTGAAGCGTTTATCCATGCCCCAGGGGAAGTCGTGGAAGCCGTAACGGAATTTGATTGGTCTGAGTTTTATGTGATGGCGGGTAGTTCCATTGGGATCGGTTTAATCGGCATCAGTATTGCCATTTTGATGTATCTGCAACACAAAATTGATCCCGCCGCGATCGCAGAAAAATTCCCGACCCTTTATCGTTTGTCTTTGAATAAATGGTATTTCGATGATATTTACGATACCATCTTTGTGAAGGGTTTGCGTCGTTTAGCCCGTCAAATTATGGAAGTGGATTATCGGGTTATTGATGGAGCCGTTAACCTCACGGGTTTAGTGACTTTGGTTAGTGGTGAAGGTTTGAAATATCTTGAAAATGGTCGCGCTCAATTCTATGCGTTGATTGTGTTTGCGGCTGTTTTAGGATTTGTTGTTGTTTTTAGTGTGGTTTAGATTATTCACCATAGTATGGGCGTAAGCCTTACGCCTAAAAATACTTTTAACCTGAAATAAATGCACTCTCTTAATGGGGGTGCTTTTTAACCTTAATAAATCAATAAAAATTTTTCGAGGAAAAAAGAATGTGGATCGAGAGTATAAACATCAAAAATATAAAATGCTTTGAGGATACTGTAATTTCCTTTGCCCGAAATCCAAATAATTCTCGTCGTTGGCGAGCAAAACCTTATACTTGGATTACCTTGTTAGGAGAAAATGGGGTTGGAAAAAGTACAATTCTTCAAGCTCTAGCTTTATTATTAGCAGGGCCAGAAGCATCCAAAGAATTATTACCCCGTCCCACAGGTTGGGTTCGCAATGATCATGTACCAGGAGAATTAAAAGCTACTCTTCATCAAGAAGATGGTGATAAAGGTAAACATGGGGAAAACAAAAAAAGAACTGCTTTTACCTATTCTTACTTTGTTACTAGCTCTCAAAACTTAGAAATTGGAATGGGAAAAGATAAACAAATTTACACTGAACCCGCATTAGTAGAAGATAATACAAAAGTTTTAAGTTGGTTACGAGCAAATGCCTTTTCTTCGGGTAGTCAAGGCTGGTTTGCAGTAGGTTATGGTGCATTTCGTCGTTTAACTAGGGTCAGTCAAGTGATTATTCCTAGTCTTGATCCCCCTAAACGTTCGAGCAACTTTTTTACCCAATTTAATGAAGATAGTTCTCTCAGTTCTTTTGAGCGTTGGATGGTTTATCTAGATTACCGCCTAGCGAAAGACCCTCAAGATAGTAGAGCAAAACAGATGAAACAAGTAGGTGAAGAAGCTATTATCAAACTATTACCAGGAAATGTTGGAATTGCAGGTATTACTAGCGATGGCTTAATTAAATTTTTAGTAAATGGACAGGAAGTACCAACAATTAGTTTGTCCGATGGTTTTCGCAGTGTCATTGCCCTCGCTGGAGATCTAATTTGGCGTTTACTTCAGGCTTTTCCTGATAGTGATAATCCCACCTCAGCCTCTGGTGTTGTTTTGATCGATGAATTAGATATTCATTTACATCCTAGTTGGCAACGAGAAATCGCAGGCTGGTTACAACAAGTTTTTCCTAATTTACAATTTTTTGTCGCTACCCATAGTCCATTAGTAGCGGCTGGTGCGGGTGAAGATGCCTTGACACTTCGTTTAATTCTTGAAGATGAAAATTTACAAATCACTGAAGTTCCTTACCTTACTTTAGCGGCAGATGTGGATAGAACTCTGAAAAGTCCAGCCTTTGGACTCAGTTCTACTTATTCTCCCAGTACAGAGAAAAAAATTCAACGTTATCATCAATTAAATCGTAAAAAAGTAAGTTTAGAAAATTCTGAAAAACAAGAGTATGAACAACTCCAGCTTTTTATGTCTGAAGTTCAACCTTTTAACTCTGTACCTGAACCTGGTAGTTTGGAGGCTCGTATAGATAATTTTTTGAAGGAGCGTTTATCTTGATCCCTGTTAATCGTCCCTTGGCTCCCCCTGCATTAAACCGTAATGGGGATAGTTGGCTGGCAAAATTACAGCAAACTCTATCAAAACCTCCGTCCACAGAAGCCGAAGAAACCGAAATTAGAAAATGGAAAGCTCAAATTAAAAAATGCCAAAATAAATATCAGCATAAGGAGATTAAAACGGCTTTAGACACAATGTTTTTTGGTAAATGTTGCTATTGTGAAAGCAAAGTAACGGATGTTGCCTATGGTGATATTGAGCATTTTTATCCCAAAAGCCGCTATCCCGATAAAACCTTTATATGGGAAAATCTTTTATTTTCTTGCCAAATTTGTAATGAAGGTTATAAAGGTGATAAATTTCCTCTCGATGCAGATGGTAATCCTTTGTTAATTGATCCTTCTGATGGTGTTACAAATCCAAACCAACATCTACATTTTTTCTGGGATAGTGTTGCTGATCAATCTTTTGTTTATGGTCTTGATGAAAAAGGTAAAACCGTTGAAGAAATGTTTGATCTCAATGGTAATAAAGGGAGAGTTGACCTGGTTAAAAACCGTAACAGTTATTTAAAAAAATTGATGACTCTTTTTTCTTTTGCTCAAGAAGGGAATCAAACTGCGATCGCACTTCTAAAAGAAGCTTGTCAGCAAGAAGGCGAATATAGTGCCTTTGCTCGGATTTATATTCAACCTTATCTTCCTTCATAGCTTTATTTGGATTTCATCACGAACTTTTACCTAATTTTGACTTATTTTGCGGCAAATAGAATCTAGGAATTGATTGCGATCGCTGATTAAAACCATTAAAAAATGCGATCGCACTTTCAAAAACCAAAACGATCGCAGTTTTATTTAATTAACAAGATGACGGCGATCGCTCTGTAGAATTTGTTAGCGTAGCTTAACAAATATTATATTAAAATTTATAACGATTTATAATATTAAATTATAAAAGGCGCGTTAAGTAACACACAACAATATCCGCGATCAGCTATAATATTAAAATAAAGAATCAGCGACTCTCAATGATTACAAATTTTACTGAATGCCAACGATAATTAGAATTGGACGCTTTCGGTTTCACTTCTATTCTGATGAAGGTTCCGAACCGCCACATATTCATGTTCGTTCTCCTGATGGCGAATGTAAATTTTGGCTTGAACCGATGAT
>JBEIFD010000313.1:0-5113 GCA_040382535.1 Merismopediaceae cyanobacterium | reverse complement strand
GAAAGGTTTTTTTTAATGTATCCTTTGTACTATAAGGGTTTGAGACTTAGTGTTACTTTTCAAGTCAAACATCTATGTGTGGGGGATTTTGCGAGTTTTGCCAAAATTTTTGCAGGCTTTTATTTTGGCAAAGGTATTGTTGAATATAACCTAATTGACTACAAGGACATTGTAGCGTCTCTTTAGGACGGTGGCAAGTCCTCGTGAGACCTTTTTGATGGAAGCTAAGGAATCCCCGATCGCGAGAAAAATGACTCCGACCCCTTCTACAATGTTAGGAGTAGTTTTCGCAATGCCTAAGTATCCTTTAGACCAATCCCAATGCAACCCACCGATCGCAATCAATTTACCGAAGCAACCTTATTGTACTCTGCCGTTTTTTTCTGCATTGTATGCCAAATATCCACTTTTTGCTGAAGATTAAGCCATAATTGCGGGAAATTCCCGAATGCCTTAATTATTCTGTTGCTAGAAAATTTCTAAGAGCCGTTTTATAACGATTGCTTAATCTTTTAGAAATTAATCCTCCTTGTTGGATTTTTTCTAACATTGAAGCAGAACAAGACCCTTTAGGAATAGAACTACCAGGAGTAATTAATCTAGCTAAATCTGTTGCGCTCATTTCACGGGCAAATTGATAAGCGATTACGGATTCTCGACGAATAAAAGCGGGTAATTCAGGAGAGGGAATGAGAAGGCAAGTCGTTTCAGAATTTTCTCTACGGCTGGTAACATTAACAAACAAATATTTGTTTTCAGAGGTTTTTGCAATTGCGATATAAAGATGTTCTCCATAGGGAGGCGTATCTAGCAAAAAGGCATCGCCTAAATTAATGCTGACACTAGCCATTCAAAACCCCATCTAAATAAGCTTCCCAATTAGCTTCTTTCTGAATTTCGGCTATTTCTTGATCACTCTTACCTACATTTTTTAGAATCTCCACTACTGAAATTGGAATAGCAGAGCCATAGTTTTTTTTCCATTCTGGAAGAGGATAAGTCCATTTGGCAAAAGGATTAAGATGCCCAAAGGTTTTATAAACTTGTTCTATAATTTCTTCTTCTTCCTCACAAAGTTCTTCATTACCTGGATCATTCAGTAAATTAACATACTTTTTTTTATTAGGAGCAGAAATAAACTTAGACCAAAGAGGTAATGCTTGATTCCCTTGAATAAGGTCATAAACTAGAGAAGGGACAGGCCCATAATTCATAGAAATATAGCGATCGCCAGTAATCGGCCGATCGATTTTCTGTAGAGCAGTACGGTCAGCTAGATAAAGCATTTTAAGCAAGCCCCAATATTTCATTGGCTTATTATCATTTAGCTTTAATAATAAAGCTGCGGCCTCAATGGTTTTTTGGGGGTTAAACCGAAATTGGACTTGCATTTTGTCATTGGCATCTTGATTGATTCGCTCTACAAATTTATGATTTCTACAACTCTTTTTCCGTGAGATTCGATATTGAATTTTTGATGTAATACGAAAGATTCGGGATGCTAACATAATGATCTCCAGAGATTGATCTGAATCTAGGATGAGTCTATTGTAAACCCTGGCTAATAGATCTACTCAAGAGGTTTAAACCTTCCAAGCTCTATCCAAAGCTCAGAAGTGATGAAAACGAGAAAAATGACTCCGACCCCTTCTACAATGTTAGGAGTAGTTTTCGCAATGCCTAAGTATCCTTTAGACCAATCCCAATGCAACCCACCGATCCAAGCAAATTTACCGAACAAGCCTGGGACGCGATCGTAAAATCCCAAGAAGTCGCCCGTCGCTATAAAAACATCAACTTAGAAGTTGAGCACGTCATCTTAGCTGTGTTAGCCCAGGAAGAAGGGATAGGAGAACGAATTTGTCAGAAAGCGAATCTCGATTCCTCTCTTCTGCGTCAGAGATTAATTGAATTTGTCAGTCGGCAGCCCCGCCAACAATATACCAGTCGGCAACCCCGCCAACAATATAATCGAGACCCTTACTCTCAACCTCGTCAACCTGCCGAAGGTGAAGTTGAAAATCTTTATCTAGGAAGATCTCTGGATATTCTACTGGATAGAGCAGATACGATACGAGGCAGTTGGGAGGATAAATATATTGCTGTTGAGCATATACTTCTAGCTTTTGCCGAAGATGAACGTATTGGCCGCGAAAATTTGAGAAGATTGAATCTTGATCCTCAAGATATTGAAGTTGCTATTAAAGCAATTAGAGGTAATCAAAAAATCACAGAACAAAATCAAGAAATTCGCTACGAAGCAATTGAAAAGTATGGGCGTGATCTAACGGAACAGGCTAGACAGGGTAAACTTGATCCTGTTATTGGTCGGGATGAGGAGATTCGGCGGGTAATACAGGTGTTGTCTCGTCGTTCTAAAAATAATCCTGTGTTAATTGGGGAACCTGGGGTCGGGAAAACGGCGATCGCGGAGGGATTAGCGCAACGGATTATTAATGGGGATGTGCCTGAATCCTTGAAAAATCGGCAGTTAATTTCCTTGGATATGGGTAGTTTAATTGCGGGGGCAAAATATCGGGGAGAATTTGAAGAAAGACTGCGATCGGTGATGAAAGAAGTCACCAATTCCGATGGGCAAATTATTCTCTTTATTGATGAAGTCCATACCGTTGTCGGGGCTGGCGGACGAGAAGGTTCAGGATCAATGGATGCGGGTAATTTATTGAAGCCGATGTTAGCGCGAGGTGAATTGCGTTGTATCGGTGCAACCACTTTGGACGAATACCGTAAAAATATTGAGAAAGATCCCGCCCTAGAGCGTCGTTTTCAGCAAGTTTATGTCAAACAACCGAGCGTGGAAGATGCTATCTCTATTTTACGCGGTCTAAAGGAGCGTTACGAAGTCCATCATGGCGTAAAAATTACGGATTCTGCGTTAGTCGCGGCGGCAACTTTGTCCCATCGTTATATCAGCGATCGCTTTTTACCCGATAAGGCGATCGATTTGGTCGATGAAGCGGCGGCCCGTTTAAAAATGGAAATTACCTCTAAACCCGTTGAATTAGAAGATATTGATCGGCGACTAATGCAACTGCAAATGGAAAAATTATCCTTAGAAGGAGAAGAAAAACGCTCAGGCTTAGGAACGGATAAATCCTCTAAAGAAAGGCTGGAAAAAATCCAACAGGAAATCACAGAATTAGAAGTTCAGCAACAAGAATTATCGGGTCAATGGCTTTCGGAAAAACAAATGTTAGAGGAAATTAACACTCTCAAGGAAGATGAAGAACAAATTCGCCGTCTAATTGATCAAGCGGAACGGGATTATGATCTTAATAAAGCGGCTCAACTGAAATACGGTAAGCTCGAAGTCCTGCAAACGGCGATCGAAGAAAAGGAAACTAAGCTATTAGAAATTCAAGCCGAAGGAAAAACCCTTTTACGCGAACAAGTTACTGAATCCGATATTGCGGAAATTGTGGCAGGTTGGACAGGTATTCCCCTGAATCGTCTCCTAGCTTCCGAACGACAAAAATTGTTGCAACTCGAAGGTCATTTACATCAACGCGTTATCGGTCAACAGGAAGCCGTGATCGCAGTATCCGCCGCTATTCGACGTGCCAGAGCAGGCATGAAAGATCCCAGCCGTCCCATTGGTTCTTTTCTCTTCATGGGGCCAACGGGCGTAGGGAAAACCGAATTAGCGAGAGCGTTAGCTTCCTTCCTCTTTGACAGTGAAGAAGCGATGGTACGGATTGATATGTCCGAATATATGGAAAAACACGCGGTTTCCCGTCTTGTGGGTGCGCCTCCTGGCTATGTGGGTTATGAAGAAGGCGGACAATTATCAGAAGCCGTGCGTCGTCGTCCCTATTCGGTGGTGCTATTGGATGAGGTAGAAAAAGCCCATTTAGATGTGTTTAATATTCTTTTGCAAGTGTTAGATGATGGCAGAATTACGGATTCCCAGGGTCGAGTGGTGGATTTTCGCAATACGATTATTGTGATGACCAGTAATATTGGCAGTGACCATATTTTGGGGATGGCAGGGGATGATTCGGATTATGATCAAATGCAGAAACAAGTGATGCAATCATTGCGCAAACATTTCCGTCCTGAATTCCTGAATCGCATTGATGACCTAATTATTTTCCATACTTTGAAACGGGATGAATTATGTCGGATTGTGGTCTTACAAATTAAACGCATTGAACAGCTTTTAGATGAACAGAAGATCACCTTATCTTTATCCCCATCAGCATTGGATCGTATTGTCAGTGCGGGTTACGATCCTGTCTATGGAGCGAGACCGTTAAAGCGGGCGATTCAACGGGAGTTAGAAAATCCTATTGCCACGAAGATTCTGGAAAATGCTTTTATAGCAGGGGACAAAATACTGATCGATTGCGTTGATAATAAATTGGTTTTTGGTAAGCAGGAGGAAGTTCAAGAGGAGGCGATCGCGGTTGAGGATGATCTGCCTTTAGTAGAAGTTGAGGTTGTTTCGTCTTAGCTTAATCTTAGATATTGACGATATTCAAATTTGTACGATAGCTTAATTGATTGACTTGATTATTGAATAAAATGAAAGTAAAAGAGATTATAAAAACTTTAGAGGCTGATGCTTGGTATTTAGCTCGAACGCGAGGCAGTCATCGTCAATATAAACATTCTTCAAAATCAGAAACGGTGACAGTATCAGGCAAATTAAGTGTTGATATTCCTGTCGGTACACTAAAAACCCACATTCAGCAGGTTATTTAAGACAAAAAATAATATTGCGTAGAAGAAGAGCCAAGAAACTGCAAAATCAAATTTTGTTTGTCAGTGAGTTGAATAGAAGACTTAACCCCATTGACAAAGACAAGATGAACAGACTGAAAACATTGAAGAATCCACCTTAAAGTAGGACGGGCAGTAGGTTTACCCTTTTGGTTAGGAAGAGTAGAACTTGCCTTTTCCAATGCCTGTCGAAGTTGAAGTTGCCCCAAACTGTAGACCATAAGAGCAAGAGTCATAATCATTGCCAGTGCCATGATACGTTTCGTACTTTTAAGAAAAACTCGTGAAGCAAAAAAGAGAGGGTCTTTAATAAAACGAAATCCGCGTTCAGTCGTTTGTTGAGCCTTGTACTCCTGTAGGATAAGTTCTG